>DATFYA010000159.1 GCA_035315345.1 Candidatus Methylomirabilota bacterium | reverse complement strand
TCGGCCGACATGCCCCACGCCTCGAACACCGCCACCAGCTGCTCCCGGATCTTCGCGGCAGGCACCCTCATCACGGCTCCTCGCTCGGGGTCAGGTCTTGCATTACGACATTTCGCGCGGGGTCAGGTCTTGCATTGCGACATTTCCGGGAGCGCCGCCACCGGCCGGCGCATGAAAATGTCGCAATGCAAGACCTGACCCCCGCCTTCTAGGCCGGGGCGGCGCCCTGGGTGGCGGTGTAGACGGCGTAGAGGGACTGGCTGGCGGCCATGAACAGGCGGTTGCGCTTGGGCCCGCCGAAGCTCACGTTGCCGCAGACCTCGGGCAGGCGGATGCGCCCGATGAGCTGGCCCTGCGGGGTCCAGATCGTCACGCCGCTGTAGCCCACGTTGCGCCCGGCGTTGCTCGCGCACCACAGGTTGCCGTCCACGTCGGCGCGCACGCCGTCGGGGCCGCACTTCACGCCGTCCACCATGAAGCTGCTGAAGAGCTTGCCGCCGCTCAGCTTGTTGTCGGAGCCGACGTCGAACACGTACATGTCGCCCTTGCCGCCGGCGTGGGTGTCCCCCGGCCCCTTGCCGGTGCTGACGACGTAGAGCTTCTTGAAGTCGGGCGAGAAGCAGAGGCCGTTGGGATCCGGTACCAGGTCCTCCCCCGCGACCTGCGCGAGCGTACCGTTCTTGTCCACGCGATACACCGCGGTGGGCAGCTCGCGCTTGTAGCTGCCGAACTCGGGCGGCTGCCCGAGCCGCGGATTGATCCGACCCGCGACGTTGGCGGGCCCGCCCGCCGCGTCCACCGTGCCCTCGTAGAGCTGCGCTCCGTAGGGCGGGTCGGTGAACCAGTAGCTGCCGTCCGGATGCGGCACGATGTCGTTCGGAGAGTTCAGCCGCTTGCCGTTGAACATCGACGCGATGACCGTCGCCGATCCGTCCAGCTCGTAGCGCACCACCCGCCGCCCGATGTGCTCGCAGGAGAGCTGGCGGCCCTGGTAGTCGAACGTGTTGCCGTTGCTGTTGTTCGACGGCACGCGGAACACGCTGACGTGCCCGTTGTCCTCGATCCACCGCATCTGCCGATTGTTCGGGATGTCGCTGAACACGAGATAGCGGCCCTGCGCGCACCACGCCGGCCCTTCCATCCAGGCCGCGCCCGTCCAGAGCCGCTGGATCGGCGCGTTGGGCTGACGCAGGCCGTTGAAGGCCGGCTCCACCGTCAGCACGTCGGGATCGGTGAAGTAGGTGGTGGGGGCCCCGCGCGGGCTGAAGTCGCGCGGCGGCTGGGTGATGGTGCTGGGCGGCGCCATGGGCCCGCTCGGCGGTGTCTGCGCGCCCGCCAGCCGCGGGGCGAGGACCGCGGCGCCGACCGCCGCGCCCACGCTCGTCAGCATGCGGCGACGCGACACCCGGCGATCACTGGTCGGCGAGTCCGCTCCCGGATCGTACGCTTCTTGCGCCATTGCCACCTCCCTGTCGACATCGTGCGAGAGGAAACGAGCGAAGCGATTCGCGCCGCAACCGTAGCAGACCCCGGCGAGGGGCGTCAATCCGCGACGGCCCCGCCGGCGCGGAGACTCCGCATCCGTGAGACCATAGCCAAAGCGAGATTGCCCGAGATCGCCGTCCCAAGGAGGTGGAGCATGAGCAAGCGCAAGACGCGACGCAAGGCCCGCACCGGACGAGGCGCATCCACGAAGACCGCGAAGCGATCGCCCGCGAAGCGACGCGCGCGCGGACGCCGCCCGAAGGCCGCGCGCACGTCGAGGGCCACCGGCTCGAGGCGCACTCGCACGGCGGCGACGCGCCGGTCCCGCCCGGCGCCCCGGCGGCGGGGGGCCGAGGAGGACCGCGGTGAGACTGGCGCCCTGGTCCGCGAGCTCAACGAGTACACCGCGACGGGGCCGGCCGTGAGCGCCGGCGACGTCGACGCGGACTGGCAGCGCGCCGAGAGCTCGGGCGAGGAGACCACGGGCGGCAGCGTGGCGACGCCGGACCAGGACGTCGTGGACGAGATCGGCCACGCCCTCGGCGTCGAGCAGGCCTCGCAGGCGCCGGTGCGCTCCTCCGAGGAGATCCTGGAGGACCGCGACCGCCGCTACTGGGAGCTGGAGCGGCGGGCCAACCGCAAGGCCGACCGGCGCCGCGAGCCCTGAGCGCGTCGCAGTCGCCCACGCCGGACGGGCGGAGTTACCGGGTCGCGACGGCGCGGCGGGCAGATCGGTACGCTATACTTCGGACCAGCGACACACGCTCTTTGATTGCGTCAGAGAAGGCCGGATGGTCGCCGGTGCGGGCAACCGCACGGGAGGAAAGTCCGGGCTCCGCAGGGCAGGGTGCTGGCTAACGGCCAGGGGGGGTGACCCCACGGATCAGTGCCACAGAGAACAGACCGCCGCCCTCACGGGCGGTAAGGGTGAAACGGTGAGGTAAGAGCTCACCAGCAGCTCGGGTGACCGGGCTGGCTCGGTAAACCCCACCCGGAGCAAGGCCAAATAGGAGAGCGATCCTGCTCGCGAGAGCAGGTGAAGCGCGGCCCGCGTGGGGCTCTCGGGTATGGCTGCTTGAGGCGCCGGGCAACCGGCGTCCTAGAGAAATGACCATCTCGCCGCCGCGGGAGACCTCGGCGGCAGACAGGACCCGGCTTACAGGCCATCTCTGACGCTATTTTCTACCGGTGCCTCGCCGCCGGCATGCGCCTTGCCCCGATCGCCAGGCATGAATCGCCACACCGACGAGCGGCACTCAGCGTGGACCTCGGGCGCGCTTCACGAGCCACCCCGCGTTCGTCTGCCCGTCATGTTCCAGAACTGGTGCTCGCTGTCTTTCCTCCACTGGCGGTGCGACGCGCGGATGCTGCAGCCGCGTCTGCCGGCGGGACTGACGCTCGACACCTTTCAGGAGGCCGGCTGGATCGGCATGACGCCGTTCAGGTTGACCGGGCTCCGGCCCCCCGGCCTGCCGCCCCTGCCCGGCCTCTCCAGCTTTCCGGAGACGAACCTTCGGACCTACGTGCAAGGCCCGGCGGGACCCGGCATCTGGTTCTTCTCGCTCGAAGCCGCCTCCACGCTGGCGGTGTGGGGCGCGCGGCTCGGCTACGGGCTGCCATACCATCGGGCGCGAATGACCGTGCGCGAAGCGCCATCCCATGTCGAGTACCGGAGCGCGCGTCCCGGGGCGAGCGTCTCGGTTGACGTGCGCATCGGCCATCCGTTGAGCCGGCCGGACGCGCTGACCCGCTTCCTCACCGATCGATACCGACTGTATGTCCGCCGCCTCGGTCGGCTCGTAACCGCCGCGGTGGAGCACGAGCCCTGGCCGCTCCGCGAGGCGCGACTGGGGCGCGGTGAACAGACGCTCACCCGATGGGCGGGTCTCCCCGTGGACGGCCCACCCGATCTGGTCCACTACTCTCCGGGTGTGCACACGCGAATCGGCGCGCCGCATGCCACGGGCGCGCGGCCTCGGCCGACCCGATAGACCCCGTCCTCCCGCCGCCCCGGGTGCGCTCCTGCCGGTTTTCTCCCCGGCCTCGGCCTGCGCCGACGGGGTAGGATCCGGGAATGCGTCGCGCCGCCCTCGGCCTGCTCTCGGTCGCGCTCCTCGGCGCGGCCGCCGGCGTCACGGCGGCACCGCCGACTCCCACCGAGTCCGCCCGCGCGATGCTGAAGAGCTATCAGGAGGACCCGGCGCGCATCGACCGCGCGCGGGACCTGCTGGAGACCGCGGTGGCCCAGGGCGCGGGCAACGACGTGCCCACCCTGCTGGCCTTGACCCGCGCCTGGTTCCTCTACGCCGAGCAGCGCGCGAAGAGCGAGCCCGAGACGATCGCGGCCTACGAGCGGGCACGCGACGTGGCCAAGCGCGCGACCGAGCTGGCCCCGAAGGACCCCGAGGCCCACCTGTGGTACGCCATCACGCTGGGCTCGTGGTCGCAGGCCAAGGGGCTGCTACACTCCGCCATCGCTCTCCGAAACCTTCGGAAAGAAGTGGAGGTCGTGCTCCAGCTCGACCCGAACAACATCGAGGCGCACGTGATGGCCGGCAGCATCGACCGCGAGCTGCCGGTGCTGCTGGGCGGCGACCGCCGAGCCTCCGAGGCGCACTTCAAGACCGCGCAGCGGCTGGATCCTCGCCTCACCGGCGTGCGCGTCGAGCTGGCCCGGCTCTACATCAACATGGGCCGCTACGCGGAGGCGCGCGAGCAGCTGCAATCCGTCCTGGACGAGAAGGCGCCCACCGATCGGCCGCGCTGGACCCTCAAGGAAGTGCCGCAGGCCCGGCAGCTGCTCGAGTCCATCCGCGGCCAGAACTGACCACGACCGGAAGGGACCTCCCATGCGCTTCTCCATCTGCGTGATGGCCGACGTCGACGAGATCGGGTTCTTCAGTCACGCCGAGTCCCTGGGGTACGACTCGGTCTGGGTGACGGACAGCCAGATGCTGTTCTCCGACTGCTACGCGGTGCTGGCCCTCGCGGCCCAGCAGACCCGACGCATCCGGCTGGGCCCGGGCGTGGCCATCTGCGGCACCCGCATCCCGCCGGTCCACGTGGCGGCCATGGCCACCCTGAACCGGATCGCGCCCGGCCGCGTGCATCTGGGCGTCGGCACGGGCAACACCGCGACGCGCAGCATGGGCCAGCCGCCCATGCGCATCGCCGGGTACGACGACTACCTGCGCGTGCTGCGCGGCCTGCTCCTCGGCGACGCCGTCGAGTACGCGCCGCACGGGGCGCGGCCCGGCGCGACGCGACCGATCAAGATGCTGATCCGCGAGAAGAAGTACATGAGCCTGGAGCCGCGCATCCCGCTCTACGTCTCCGCCTTCGGGCCCCGGGCCATGGAGCTGGCCGGCGAGCACGGCGACGGGGTCGTCTTCGCGATCCCGCCCCGCGGCATCGCCCCCGCCGAGGCGCTGGGCCACTGCCGAGCCGGGGCCGCCCGCGCCGGCCGCACGCTGGACGAGCGCTTCCACACCTGCGCGCTCACGAACATCGTGCTGCTCGACCCGGGCGAGCCGGCCGACTCCGAGCGGGTGATCCGCACGGTGGGGCCCAACGTGATGGCCAGCGTGTACTACTTCTACGATCGCGTGCACGAGCGCGGCATGGACCCGCCGCCGTTCCTGCGCCGCATCTGGAGCCGTTACTGCGCGCTGGTCGAGGAGGTGCCGCGCGAGCACCGGCACTTCCGCACCCACGAGGGGCACTACACTTACCTTCACCCGGGCGAGGCCGAGCTGATCGACGCCGAGCTGGTGCGGGCCACCTGCCTGGTCGGGGAGGCCGACGAGCTGATCGAGCGCATCCGGGATCTCGAGCGGGGCGGCCTGCGGGAGCTGATGTTCGCGACCGGCGTGGATGAGAAGTGGCGGTTCAGCCGGGAGCTCGCGCGGCGGGTGATGGAGCGATATTGACCCTGCGCCACCCCCTCAGCCTGTCCCACCCCTCACCCTGCCCTCTCCCCTGAGGGGAGAGGGAGAGGGGCAGAGGAATGGGCGTGGGTGGAGGTGACAGAACGCGGGGCATGGGATAGACTCGGCGCGCGCAAGTCGGGCTCCGCGGCCGATTCCGGCCCGGCCCGCCATGGTCGCGAGCCGTCCAGTCCCGTACTCACTGAAGGAGGGGCACACGCATGCGGATTCTCCGCCTCGTCATCGCGATCGCGGTCCTGTCGTTCGTCGCGGTCCAGCTGAACCCGGGCGCCCGGGCCGCCGGACCGGTCACCGAGGTCCTGATCGGTGAACTGCTCCCGCTCACCGGCAACTTCGCGAGCCTGGGCCAGCAGTATCTCTGGGCCGGGCAGACCGTGGAAGACATCGTCAACAACGACTACCCGGATCTGCAGGTCCCGCTGGGACCGGGCAAGGGCTTCTCCGGCCTGGGCGGCGCCAAGATGACGCTGGTGGTGCGGGACGACCAGAGCCGTGGCGAGCAGGCCCGCACGCTGGCCGAGCAGCTCATCACGGTCAACAAGGTGCACTGGCTCAACGGCGAGGGTACGAGCGGCAACACCTCGATCATCCAGCCGCTGGTGGACAGCTACGGCATCCCGATGAGCTGCCACGCCTGTGCCTCGCCGACCCTCACCGACAAGGGCTTCAAGTGGTTCTTCCGCACCGGCCCCAACGACCGCACCATGGTGGCCAGCGTGTTCCAGTTCCTCAAGGAGTGGCCGAGCAAGGGCGGCCCCGGGGACCTCAAGACGATCGCGCTGTTCACGTGTGACAATCTCTTCTGCCAGGACAACCGCAAGATCGCGGCCGACCTCGCCGAGAAGGGCGGCTACAAGATCGTGGCCGACCTCACCACCAAGACCGGCGCCACCACGCTCGCGTCGGAGGTCCAGCGGCTGCAGTCGGCCAACCCGGACGTGCTCTTCTTCGTGCAGTACCCGGCGGAGACGACCGTCTTCCAGGCCGACGCCCGGCGCGCCGGCTACATGCCCAAGGTGGTCGCGACCAGCAACGGCGCCTACTCCGACCAGACCTGGCTGACCGCGCAGAAGGCCAACAACGGCGCGGTGGGCTGGCTCGGGCGCGATCCGACCGCCATCGACCTGGCCAGCAAGAAACCGTCGTGGAAGAAGGTCAACGAGATCTACAAGAAGTACAGCCGCGGCCAGGACATGGGCGAGCTGGCCATGCGCGAGATCACCGGCATGCTCTGGATGGCCGACACCATCAACCGCGCGAAGTCGGTGGAGCCGGCCGCGCTGGCCAAGGCGGCCAACGAGACGAACATGAAGCCCGACCAGATGATCATCGACTACAAGGGCATCAAGTTCGACGCCAACCGCCAGAACGAGCTGGCCACCGGCGTGGTCACCCAGATCGGCTGGGACGACGAGAAGCACACGATCTGGCCGTGGGACCTCGCCACGCAGGCCGGCTTCAAGACCATCTTCCCTTCGCCGAGCTGGCAGGAGCGGGAGAGCAAGACGAAGAAATAGCCGCCGCGCGTGACGCTCTTTCTCCAGGCGGTGGCCGATGGGCTCCAGATGGGGCTGCTCTACGCGCTCGTCGCGGTGGGGCTCGCCATCATCTGGGGCCTGATGGAGATGATCAACTTCGCCCACGGCGAGTTCATGATGCTCGGCATGTTCGGGGCGTGGGGGCTCAGCGTCTGGCTGGGCTGGGACCCCCTCGTCTCGATGGTCCCGATCGCGATCCTGATGTACCTGCTCGGCGTCCTCGTCTACCGCCTGCTCATGCAGCGCGTGCAGCGCGGGGAGATCTTCACCCAGATCTTCGCCACCGTCGGTCTGTTCTTCTTCATCCAGAACGGGGTGGTCGCGCTCTTCACCAGTGACTACCGGTTCATCGAGCGGAGCCTCCTCACCGGCCTCAGCGGGGCCAACCTCACCATCGGCGGCCTGCGCATCGGCATCCCGCTGCTGGTGGGCGGCCTCATCGCACTCGCCCTCTTCCTGCTCCTCTATCTGCTGATCGACCGCACCGACTTCGGCCTGGCCATGCAGGCCACCGCCGAGGATCGGGACGCCGCGATGCTGGTGGGCATCCGGCCGCAGCGCATGTATGCGGTGGCCTGGGGCCTCGGCACCGCGCTGGTGGCCGTCGCGGGCGTGATCCTCGCCAATTTCTTCTCGGTGTACCCGCAGGCCGGGCTGTCGTTCACGGTCATGGCCTACGCCATCGTGGCCCTCGGCGGCTTCGGCAGCATCCTGGGCACGCTGATGGCGGCGCTCGTGGTCGGCGTGGTCCAGAGCGTCACCGCCGCCTACCTGCCGCCCGCGTTCAAGGACGCCTTCGTCTTCGGGTCGTACATCCTGATCGGCCTCTTCCGGCCCCAGGGGCTGTTTGGCCGCTTCTAGCCCGTCCGCCCGCGGCCGCGTCCGCCCGGTGATCTGGGCGATCGCCGCCCTCATCGCCCTGCTCTATCCGATCGCCTTCGAGCGGAGCGGCTACATCTACTACGAGACGGTCGGCTTCCTGGTGCTGCTCAACGCCATGCTCGGCATCGGGTGGAACATCATCGGCGGCTGGGCCGGCCAGTTCGATTTCGGGCCGAGCATCTTCTTCGCGATCGGCGCCTACACCGCCGCGCTCCTGTCCATCCATCTCGGCTGGAACGCGTGGCTGGCCCTGGTCGGGGCCATCGTGGTCTCGGTGGCCATCTGCGCGGCGGTCACCTGGCCGGTCACCCGGCTGCGCGGCCACTACTTCGCGATCGCCACCGTGGCGATGTGGATGATCGCGCAGCCCATCGGGGCAACCTGGCAGTTCATCAACGGCAGCCAGGGCCTGTTCATTCCGGTGGCCGCCGGCGGCAGCTTCGTGCACGGCATGCTCACCATGGAGTTCCCCGGCCGCGGCAAGGGCCTCGGGTTCTACTACCTGTGCCTGGTGCTCTTCGTCATCACGCTGCTCGGGGCCCGCGCGGTCGAGCGGTCCAAGCTCGGCTTCTATTTCCGCGCGGTCCGCGACGATCAGGACGGCGCCGAGGCCATCGGCATCGACAGCCGGCTCTACAAGGTGATCGCCCGCTGCCTCATGGCCGCGGTCTTCGCGGCCGGCGGCACCCTCTACGGCTTCTGGGCGCTGGCCGTCTTCCCGGATCAGGTGCTCGAGGTGAACTGGAACATCCTGCCGATGATGGCCGCGGTGGTCGGCGGCCTGGGCCGGCTGTGGGGACCCGTCCTCGGCGCGATCATCCTGATCCCGATCTCCCAGCTGATGACCGCCACCCTCGGAGCGGGCCCGCTGGCCGGCCGCGGCATCGACCTGATCATCTACGGAGCGGTCATCATGCTGATCGCGGGCTGGCGGCCCAACGGGCTGCTCTCGCTGCCGTGGGCCGAGTGGGCGGCCCGCTTGCGCGGCGGGCCGGCCGCGCGCCCGGTGAAGGGCTGAACCATGGCCCCGCTGCTGCAGGTCGAGCGCTGCACCAAGCGGTTCGGTGGCCTGGTGGCCAACCGTGACGTCTCGCTCAGCATCGAGGCGCGCGAGATCGTGGGCCTCATCGGCCCCAACGGCGCCGGCAAGACCACGCTGTTCAACTGCATCAGCGGCGCGCTCCACCCGGACGAGGGCCGCATCGCCCTGAACGGGACCGACATCTCCCGCGCGCGCCCCGAGCGCGTCTGCCATCTGGGCATCGCGCGGACCTGGCAGGTGGTGCGGAGCTTCGGGCGCATGACCGTGCTGGAGAACGTCATCTGCGGCGCGCTGCGGCGGACGAACCGCATGGGCCCGGCGCGCGCCCGCGCGCTCGAGCTGCTGGCCTTCACCGGCCTGGCCGGCAAGGAAGACGTGGTGGCCGCGGCGCTGACCCTGGCCGACAAGAAGCGGCTCGAGATCACGCGCGCCCTGGCCACCGGCCCGCACCTGCTGCTGCTGGACGAGGCCATGTCCGGGCTCACCCCGTTCGAGACCACCGCCGCCGTCGAGCTGGTGCGCCGCATCCACGGCGAGCTCGGGCTGGCCATCTGCGTGGTCGAGCACGTCATGGAAGTGGTGATGCCGCTGTCGCACCGCGTGGTCGTGCTCGACCACGGCGAGAAGCTCACGGAAGGGCCGCCCGCGGAGGTGGCGCGCGACGACCGCGTGATCACCGCGTACCTGGGAGATCGCTACCGTGGCCGCCACTGATCGGTCGCCGGCCCCGGGCGGCCCGCTGCTCTCGGTGCGCGACGCCGAGGTCGCCTACGGTGGGGGCGTGGTCGCGCTGCACGGCGTCTCGCTCGAGGTGCGCGCGGGCGAGGCGGTCGCCCTCGTGGGGGCCAACGGGGCGGGCAAGACCACCCTGCTCAAGACCATCGCGGGCCTGCTCGCGCCTCGCCGCGGAGAGATCTGGTTCGACGGCCGCCGGATCGACGACGTCGAAGCGCCGGACCGCGTGGAGCTGGGCATCGCGCTGGTGCCCGAAGGCCGCCGGCTGTTCAGCCGGCTCTCGGTGGCCGAGAACCTGCGCCTGGGGACCTTCCGCGACCGCGATCCCAAGCGCCGATCCCAGATGCTCGAGCGCGTCTTCGGGCTCTTCCCGGTCCTGCGGCAGCGCATGGCCCAGCGGGCGGGCACGCTGTCGGGCGGCGAGGGCCAGATGCTCTCGATCGCGCGCGCCCTCATGTCCCGGCCGCGCTTCCTGATGCTGGACGAGCCGAGCCTCGGCATCATGCCGCGGATCGTGGATTCGATCCTGGACGTGCTGCAGGCCCTCCACCGCCAGGAGGGCCTCACCGTGCTGCTGGTGGAGCAGAACGTGCCGGCCGCGCTCGCCGCGGCCGAGCGTGGCTACGTGCTGCAGACCGGGCGCATCGTGGCCGAGGGCACGAGCCAGTCGCTCCTGGACAGCGACCTGGTGCGGCGGGCGTATCTCGGGATATAGGCCGCCGCGGCCCGGCTAGATCAGCTCGATCCCGAAGTACCGCTTGAAGCGGGCGTTGTACTCGGCGTCGTCGAGCGGCCCGCCCATCGCCACCCATTCCTCGTCGCTGATCCGCGCCCGTCCCGCGGCGAGCCCCTCCGCGTCGGCGCCGACCAGGTAGCGCAGCCGCGGCCGGTCCGTGGTCACCGCCTCCGCGATGACCTCGGCCACCGTCTCGGGCCGGCCCGGGTTGCGGAAGCCGGCCGCGAAGAGCTTGCCGTTGCGCCGCATGATCTGCCGGTACGGCGAGGCCTTGTCGTAGCGGGTCGCCCCCGCGGAGTTCTCGAAGATCGCGGTCTGGATGACGCCGGGCTCGACGATGGCCACGCGGACACCGAACGACACCACCTCGTGGGCGAGGGCCTCACTGGCCGCGCCGAGGGCGTGCTTCGAGGCGGAGTAGGCGATCTGGTTCGGGGTGGCCACGCGCCCGGCGATCGAGGTGACGTTGACGATGCAGCCGGTGCGGCGCTCGCGCATGGACGGCAGCACCGCGCGGATCATCCGGATCGGACCCCAGTAGTTGGCCTCGAACATCGCCCGGTGCTCGTCCTCCGGGGTCAGCTCGAGCGGCGTGGCACCGCCGATGCCCGCGTTGTTCACGAGCACGTCGATCGGCCCCTCGGCGGCGACCGTCTCCGCCATCGCTCGGTCGATGGACTCCTGAGACGTCACGTCCAGCGGCCGCACGACCAGCGGCAGCGACTCCGCGCGCGCCGTCTCCCGCAGGGGCGCCGCCTTGCCGAGGTTGCGCATGGTGGCGACGACGCGATGCCCGAGGCGGGCCAGGTGCAGGGCGGTCGCGTAACCGATCCCGGTGCTGGTGCCGGTGACCAGCGTGACGCGCGCGGGCCCGACCGGCTCAGCGATGCCCGTTCAGCGCGTCGCGCACCGCCCCCACCACCCGCTCCAGATCGTACGGCTTGCCGATGATCTCGATGGCCTCGGTCGGGCCGACCAGATCGTCCAGCGCCGGCTTGTTGGTGGTGGTCAGGACGAAGCGCGCGCTCTGCGCCGGCTGCGAGCTGCGCACCAGGCGCAGGAACGTCCAGTTCGTGTCGTAGGGCGGCGAGATGTCGTAGACGATGACCGCCGGCCGATGGTGCTCGATGAAGTCGACGAAGTCCAGCTCGCCCTTCTTCAGATCGGTGATGTGCCCGGGGACGGTGTGATAGCCCTCCTGCTCCAGCACGGTGCGCAGCATGTCCACGGTGTCGCTGCTGGAATTGAACACCGCGATGATCGGCTTGACCGGCCGGGCGATGGCCGGTGCGCGCTCGAAAGTATCGCTCGTCATGTCGTTCCCCACCCACTCGGTTCGGTCCGCTCACGAGATCTCGACGTCGAGGCGTTCGGCGAAAGCCGCAGGGAAGCGTACCACGGGCGGACGGCCGGCGCCCGAAGTCGGCCCCGCGTGGCCCGCGCGGCCTCAGCCGAGGCGACCGGCGAGGCTCGCCACGACCGTGACCAGCTCGGTCGGCTCGACCGGCTTGGACACGTGGAGGTTGAAGCCGGCCACCAAGCTGCGGATCCGGTCTTCCGGACGGCTGTAGGCGGACAGAGCGACCGCGGGCGTCCGGCCGCCGCGGTCGGGCTCGAGCGCGCGGATCCGCCGGATGAGCGAATAGCCGTCCTGGTTCGGCATCTCGATGTCGGAGACGAGCACGTCGGGCCGGCACTGCTGCAGCATCGGCAAGGCCTCGCTGCCGCCCGCGCAGCCCCACACCTGCGCGCCGGCGCGCATGAGGATCTCCCGCGTGAGATCGACCGCCACCAGGTCGTCGTCGACCACGAGCACGCGCACCCCTTCGAGCGACGACGTTGCCGCGGTCGGGCCCGGCCATTCCGGCGCGATCGCCGCGGCGGGGACGGGCGGCTCGACGATCGCAGCCAGCATCAGCGGTAGCTTGACCACGAAGGTGGCGCCGCGCGCCTCACCTGGACTCTCCGCGATGACGGTGCCGCCGTGCAACTCCACCAGGCTGCGTACCAGGGCGAGGCCGAGACCGAGGCCGCCTCGCGGCCGGGTGCTCGAGCTGTCGCCCTGCCGGAAGCGGTCGAAGACGAACGGCAGGAACGCGGGCGCGATGCCCGCGCCGGTATCGCTCACCACGATGTCCACGTGCGAATCCACGCGCCGCAGCTGGATCTGCACGCGGCCCGCCTTCGGGGTGAACTTCACCGCGTTGCTCAGGAGGTTCCATACCACCTGGCGCAGCCGGTCCGGGTCGCCGCTGACCGGTCCCCCCGGCGAGGCCAGCACCGTCTGCACCTGGATGCCCTTCGCGTCCGCGGCCGGCCGGATGGCGTCCACACTGTCGGCGATCACCGTCCGCAGATCCACTGGCTTGACGTCGAGCCGCATCTGGCCGGTGCCGATGCGCGAGACGTCCAGCAGCTCGTCGATCAGCCGCACCTGGGCGTTGACGTTGCGCAGGATGATCTGCAGCGCGCGGCGCGCCTCGTCGGCGGCCAGGTCGCCGCGCTCCAGCATGGTGGCCCAGCCGAAGATCGCATTGAGCGGGGCGCGGAGCTCGTGCGAGAGGGTGGAGAGGAACTGGTCCTTGGCGCGATTGGCGGCCTCCGCGGCCGCGCGCCCCGCTTCCGCCGCCCGGTAGAGCCGCGCATTGTCCCCGGCGGTGGCGGCCTGGCCCACCATCGCCTCCGCGAACTGGAGATCGCCCTGACCGTACCGGCGATCCGACTCGGTCACCGCGAAGGTCACCGCGCCCAGCACGCTGTCCCGCGCGATCATCGGCACCACCATCCACGAGGTGACGCCGAGCTGGCGGAACAGATCCAGCTGCTCCTCGTTCCGGGCGGCCCGCTCCAGATCGGTGGCGGTGGCCGGCGACACCAGCACCGAGCGGCGCGAGCGCACCACCGCGGGCACGCTCAGCGGCGCGGTCGCGCTGTCACCGTGACGCGCGCGCGCCTCGTAGGCCAACCTCTCCTTGGTGGCGTCTGCGTGCACGCAGGCCGCGCGCCGGATGGCGCCGCCGGCGTCGAGCAGATCCACCGCGCACAGATCGCCGAGGAACGGCACCGCCAGCCGCGCCATCCGTTGCAGCATGTCCTCATAGTCCAGCGTCGAGCCCAGGATGGCGGCGAGCTGTCCGAGGAAGAACGCGTGCTCCTCGACGGACCAGGCAGAGCGTGTCATGGGTTCGGCTCGGACTCGTTGACCTCGCACCGGGCATGCCAGCCCGGCCCCGACGAAAAAGGCTGGGAAACCCGGTTTTTCACGAGCCCCACTCGGGGAGGAGTCAAATTCTGGAATGTTTGACCGGGTATCAATTACCCTGCGAGTGGCCCGTCCGGCGCATGCGGCGAAGAAATCAGCTGGGTGACTCGGCATGGTGGGTGGCCCCACGAGGGGCAGTACGCGTGTTGCGGGATCGGCAGGTCCGCTCCCGCCACGACCAGCGTCAAGTCGTCGGGCTCGCGCACCGCCGGGATCGAGCCGCTCTCGGCCGCGTGGCGCGCCCACTCGGGCCATTCGCTGCTCCGCACCGCGCCGTGGATCCACGAGCGGCGCCATACCTCGGCGGGCAGCCGCCCGCGCTCGAAGAGCCGCCGGCGCACGTCGGCGCGCGTCCAGCCCTCGCCGGCGAGGCGTCGCACGGTGAACGGCGAGAGAATCACGGCGGCCTTGCCGGAGTGGAGAATGCCGAAGAGCGAGGCGGCCGAGCCGATCACGCTGGCCAGCTCGTCGAGCCCGCCGGTGACGTTGATCACCGTCTCGGCCCGCAGCACCGTCACCGTGCTCTGCTGGGGCCCGTAGCCCAGCTCGACGTGCAGCGGCGGCCACGGCGTGTCCTCCGCGCGCTCGGCGAGGCAGAGCGTCCATCGCGCGGGCTGACCGAGCCCCGCGAACGAGACTGCGCCCGGCCAGCCGCCGCCCAGATTGTTCATGACCAGGCGCACCGCGCGGCCGATCGCCGCGTTGGCCGGCCAGCCCGGGCCCAGGGCGCCCCAGGCCGCGTTCAGTCCGATCCGCTGCGCCACCGGCCCGTTCACGACGATCAGCGGGGCCACGTTCTCGTCGGTGGTCTGCACGCCGCGGAGGTTGAAAACCGGATCGAGGATGGCGAGCACCGCCGCCAGGACGACCGGGAAATACTCGGCGCGACAGCCGGCCATCACCGCGTTGGCCGCGATCTTCTCCACGGTGGCGACGCCGCCCAGCGGCTCGACCTCGCCGAGGACGAGGTGGTGCTCGAGCGAGCCGGACGCGAGCATCTCGTCGATCCGACTGAGGGTGGGCGGCACGATCGGCAGGCCGTCGGTCCAGCCGCGCAGGCGATAGAGCCGATTGACCTCGGCGGTAGGATCGGCGCCGCGCACCAGCTCCACCCGCTGGCGCGGGAAGTCGCCGGCCAGGGGCGTGCGGGCGAGCAGGCCCTTCTCCTCCACCCGCGCGCGCAGCGTGTCGTCGATCCACTCGCCGGAGGCGCGCTGGCCGGTCGGCACCAGCACCCAGAGCGAGTCCACGCGGCGGGAGCGCCGGGCCTAGCGAGCCCGCGCCTCGCGGAGCAGGCGCGGCCAGTCCGCGGGCAGGCGGACCGGCTTGGTGGTCGGGTAACCGAGGATGCCGTTGTGCGCGAACGCGTAGGCGTTGGTGCGCAACGGATCGCCGCTGACCGCGACCATCAGATCCTCCGCCCGGCACACGATCGGGACCAGCCGGTCCGGATCGTCGGATTCGGCGAACACCGCCGGGATCGCACCCGCCTTCACCAGGCCGGTCAGCGTCGGACGCCCCGGCACGAGGTTCGTCCACTCGCCGACGTAGCGCTCGAGCTGCCAGGCCGGGATGCGCGCCATCTCGAAGAGGCGCCGCCGCAGCGTCGCCTTGTCGAGCCCGCCCTTGGCGAGCGTCTCGGCCAGGATCGGGCTCAGGACCAGCAGCGGCCGCTGGCTCCCCGCTCCCATGCCCACCGTGAACATCAGCTCCCATCCGACCTTCCGCGCCACCGAGTCGGCCAGGTACGGCAGCATGCGGTCGGGCGTGTTGCCGAACACCGAGGCGATGACGCCGCCGCCGGTGTAGCGCGAGATCGTGACCGCGTTGCCGCCGGTCACGCCCTCGTCCTCCGCCACCGTGGTCCAGCCGATGCGGCGCAGCACGTCCTCGTTCTCGGCCAGCACCACGCGCCACGTGTTGCCGAAGGTGCCCTTGTCGGTGCGGTGGTGGAGGAAGCCGGCGACGTTGCGGAGGTAGAGGCGCCAGAAGCGTCCGATGGTGGTGTTGGCCTGGATGCCGTCACGCAGGGCGCCCTGCTCGTAGTTGAAGCCCAGCTCGCGGATGAGCGGCCCGTTGAGGATGATCAGCGTCTCGGCGCCCGGGGTGTTGCCGCTGTGCTCGACGCCGTAGCGCGGATCGGCCATCGCCTCCACCAGGGCGACCAGGATCGGCATGTACTCGGGCCGGCAGCCGGCCATCACCCCGTTGACCGCGACGCTCCACACGGTGGCGCGGCGACGGTCGGGCAGCAGCACGCCCAGCTCGGTCTCGCCCGGCCGGTCGGCGAAGCGCAGGAACTCGGCCACTCGCTCCGAGGTCGGCGGCACGATCGGCAAGCCGTCGCTCCAGTCGTTCTCGTAGAAGAAGCGGTTGACCTCGTCGAAGGTGCCTTCGAAGACCACGTCGGCGGGGCCCGGCTCGACGGTCGCGGCGCCGGTGCGCGGGGGCGCCTCGGTGAGGTTGCGGATCACCGCGTCGACGGTGACCGCGGCCACGTTCCGCCTCAGCTCCTCGGAACTCTGCACGTCCACGTGCCCGGGCACCAGCGCGGTCGGCAGGGTCGGCAGCCCGAGCCCGGCCGCGGTGGTGGCGGCCTGGCCGCGGAAGCCCTCGCACACCAGCGAGGCGGTCGGCACGCCCGCCCGCTCGGCCACTGCGCTCGCCCGCAACACGGCGGGCGTGCAGCTTCCTCAGCAGGCCATTCCGGAGATGACCGCGTCGACCTCCAGCGTCCGGAGCTTGGCCGGCAGCTCGGCGAGGACGCGCTGCTCGTCGCGGCCGTGGGTCGAGCCGAAGGTGTCGTAGCGCACGAAGCGGACCCCCGGGAAGCGGCGGGCCAGCTCCTCCTCGAGCATCGGGAAGATCTCGTCGCCGCGGAAGAGATCGTCCCAGAGCTGGCCGATGGTCTTGCCCTCGAGCGTGGAGAGGCGCGGGGCCACGTCGGTCGCCTGCATCGTCCTGGCCCCGCGCGGCCAGACCACCCGGTAGATCTCGCGTCCGTCCGATCCGGTCATCGAAGCCGTCTCCTGTCGGGGATGCCTACTTGAACCGCGCCGCGGTGGTGCCGCGGTAGAGGAGCTCGCCCTGCCGCTTCATGATCGCGGCGTGCCGCGCCTGCGCCGCCGGGGCCAGATCGCTCTCCGGCGGCTCCTCCTGCTCGAAGTGGTGATAGCGGTCGACGCCGCGCACGAGGGTGGCGGTGTCACGCGCGTCCGCGAGCTGCCGGACGTGGGTCGGGATGTACCGGATCGCGTAGCCGATGCGACGGTCCGCCGACCGGTTGGGCGGCGAGCCGTGGAACATGCGCACGTGGTGCAGCGACATCTCGCCCGGCTGCAGCACCACGTCCACCGCGGAGGACTCGTCCACCTCCACCATGATCTCCTGCCCCCGGGAGAGCAGGTTGTCGGGCGCGAAGGTCTCGCGATGGGCCACCTGGTGCCGGTGCGTGCCCGGGATCATGCGCATCGCGCCGCTCTGGACGCTGCTCTCCGAGAAGGCCACCCACGCGGTCACCACGTCCGGCTCGCTGAGCCCCCAGTAGGTCGAGTCCTGGTGCCAGGACACGAAGGCCGGATCGCCGGCTTCCTTGATGAAGAAGCTCGAGCTCCAGCAGAGGAGGTCCGGGCCGAGGACGTCCTCCACCGCGTCGAGGATGCGCGGGTCCCGGATCAGCTCGTTGAGCCAGGTGAAGAGCAGATGGCCCTTGTGGCGCAGCTCACCGCCGAGACCACGGTGCGCGCGCTCGACGTCCTCGAGCCGCCCCCGGTAGGCGCGCGCCTCCGCCGGCGAGAACACGCGGATCGGGAAGAAGAAGCCGTCGCGGCGATACCGCGCCACCGCGTCGGGCGAGAGCGTGGGCATGGAGACAGATGTATGAGCCCGCGCGGGGGTTGTCAAGCACGGAGGTCTCCGCTAGTCTTCGGCCAGGAGTCGACTCCCTCATGAGTGACGCGATCACCCGCCGCTTCACCCGCGTGGAGTACGAGTATCTCGTCGAGGAGGGCGTCATCGCCCCCGATGAGCGCGTGGAGCTGATCGGCGGGCTGCTGGTCGCGCGCGACCGCCAGCGCGACACCCACGCCTTCGGCGCGGAGATGGCGGCGGCGGCGCTGCAGAAGGCCTTCGGCATCGGCTACCGGGTGCGCGTGCAGCTACCGGTGGCCCTCGACGACGAGTCGGAGCCGGAGCCCGACGTCTCGGTCGTCCGCGGCAGCCTCGCCCAGGCCGATCGCACGCTGCCGTCGCGACCGGACCTGATCGTCGAGGTCGCCGAGTCGAGCCTGACCTTCGACCGGCGCGAGAAGGCGAGCCTGTACGCCCGCGCGCGCGTCGAGGACTACTGGATCGTCAACCTCGTCTCGCGCGTCCTCGAGGTCCACCGCGAGCCGGTCCGCGACGTCCGGGCGCCCTACGGCTGGCGCTACGCGAGCGCGCGCACCCTCACCGGCGTGGACGTGGTGCTCCCCCTCGCCGCGCCGCTGTCGCGCATCGCGATCGCCGACCTGCTGCCGTAGATCCCGATGGCCACCGAGCGGGTCTCCGGCTACTGCGCGCTGTGCCGCTCGCGCTGCGGCTGCGTCTCGGTGGTGGAGGACGGCCGGCTGGTGGCGGTCGAGCCCGATCCGTCGCATCCCACCGGCGCCGGCCTCTGCGTGAAGGGCCGCGCCGCGCCGGAGCTGGTCTACGCGCCCGACCGGCTGCTCCACCCCATGCGCCGCACGCGCCCGAAGTCTCACCCGGACGCGGGCTGGCAGCGCATCGGCTGGGACGAGGCGCTCGACTGGACGGCGGCGCAGATGCGCGCGGTGGCCGATCGCCACGGGCCCGAGGCGGTGGCCTTCGGCGTCACCACGCCGGCCGGTACCGCGATCTCCGACGGCTTCCCGTGGATCACCCGCCTGGTCCGCGCCTTCGGCAGCCCCAATCTGGTGTGGGGCGAGGAGCTCTGCGCGTGGCACCGCGACTTCGCCACCGCGTTCACCTTCGGCACCGACATCGGCACGCCCGACTTCGATCACACCGGCTGCCTGCTGCTCTGGGGCCACAACCCGCCGGTCGCGTATCTGGCCCAGGCCACCGCCATCGCGCAGGCGGTCGATCGCGGCGCCGCGCTGATCGTGGTGGATCCGCGGCGTGCCGGCCTCGCGGCGCGCGCCGACCAGTGGCTGCGCGTGCGGCCCGGCACCGACGGCGCCCTCGCCCTCGGCGTCGCCGGGACGATGCTCGCCGAGGGCTGGTACGACCGCGACTTCGTGCGCGACTGGACGAACGGTCCCCTGCTGGTGCGCGAGGACACCGGGCGGCTCCTCACCGCGGCCGAGGTGGGGAACGGCGATGCCGCGCACCTGATGGCGTGGGACCGCGCCGCGGCGCGGCCGATCGCGTACGATCCAGCGAGCGGGCGCTTCTCCCGCCCCCTCGCCGATCCGCTGCTCGAGGAGCCGGTGACGTGCCCGACGCGCTCCGGGCCCGTCGCCTGCCGGCCCGCGTTCGCGGCCTATGCCGCGCTCTGCCGCGAGTATCCGCCGGAGCGGGTGACCGCGATCACCGGCGTGCCGGCGGCACAGATCGTGGCCACCGCGCGCCTGCTGTGGGAGCGACGGCCGGTCTCTTACTTCCACTGGACCGGGCTCGAGCAGCACACGAACGCGAGCCAGACCGTGCGCGCAGTGTCACTGCTCTACGCGCTCACCGGCTGCGTCGATGCGCCGGGCGGTAACGTGCGGCCGAGCCGGCCTCCCGTCAACAATCTGGCTCCGCTATCGCTCTTCCCCGACGGGCAGCCGGCCAAGGCGATCGGACTCGCGGAGCGCCCGCTCGGTCCCGCGCGCCAGGGCTGGGCCACCGCCGCGGATGCGTACCGCGCGATGCGACACGGCACGCCCTATCCGGTGCGCGGCATGGTCGGCTTCGGCACGAACCTCCTCCTGTCGGCGCCGGGCGCCGGCGTCGCGCGCGCCGCGCTGGCCGGCCTCGACTTCCTCGTCTACGCCGATCTCTTCCTCACGCCCACCGCCGCGCTCGCCGACGTGGTGCTGCCGGTCTCGACGGCGTGGGAGCGCGAGGGCCTGCAGGTCGGTTTCGGGCCGACGCAGGACGGTGAGCGCCACGTGCAGCTGCGCCGCCAGGTGCTGGCCCCGCGCGGCGAGGCGCGCTCGGACACCTGGATCGTCTGCGAGCTGGCCCGGCGGCTCGGGCTCGCCGACCAGATGTTCGACGGCGACGAGGACGCCGGGCGCCGCTTCATGCTGGAGCCGACCGGCGTCTCGCTGGAGCAGCTCCGCGCGAATCCGGGCGGGGTGCGGACCAAGATCGCCTCGCGCCATCGCCGCTACGCGGAGCCCGACGCCGGCGGCGCGCCGACCGGATTCGCCACGCCGAGCCGTCGCGTCGAGATCTACTCGGCGCAGCTGCTCGCGCACGGGCAGGCGCCCCTGCCCGACTACGTCGAGCCGGCCGCCAGCCCGCGCCGCCGTCCCGACCTCGCCGCGCGCTTTCCCCTGTCGCTGACCACCGCCAAGGTCGTGCAGTTCTGTCACAGCCAGCACCGCAGCCTGCCGCGGCTGCGGCGGCACAGCCCGGACCCGCTCGTCGAGCTGCATCCCGACGCGGCGGCGGCGCGCGGCATCGCGGGCGACGACTGGACGATCATCGAGACGCCCCAGGGCACGATGCGGGCGCGGGCGCGCCTGAACGGCAGCCTCGCCCCCGACGTGGTGTGCGCGCAATTCGGCTGGTGGCAGGCCTGCGACCCGCTCGGCCTCGATGGCTACGATGCCGACGGCCCGGCCAGCAGCAACTACAACAACCTGATCGATCCCGCGGCGGTCGACCCGATCAGCGGGACGGTCGCGCTGCGCTCCTACTGCTGCCAGATCCGCCGGGGAGAGCCATGAGCATCGTGGACGCCGCCATCGAGGCCTTCTGGATCTGCGCCCGCGACCGCACCGCGCCGTCCGCCGAGTGGATGAAGCGCCTGACCCGCGAGGAGGCCTACCGCGTGCAGCTGGGCGTGCTCGCGCGCCACGTGCAGGCCGGCGAGCGGCACGCCGGCTGGAAGGTCGGGCTCACCTCGAAGGCCATGCAGATCCAGCAGAAGGTGCACGAGCCGGTGCTGGGGTTCCTCCTGGCCAGCGGCGAGAAGCCGAGCGGCACCCGCTTTCAGTTCCCGGAGCTGATCAGCCCCGGCTTCGAGAACGAGCTGTGCCTCACGGTGGGCCAGACGCTGCGCGGGCCCGGCGTCACCGACGCGCAGGCCCAGGCCGCGCTGGCCGCCATGACCCCCGCCTTCGAGATCATCGAGAAGCGCGGCGACTTCGCGGCCGATCTCAACGTGAGCCTCGCCGACAACGCCCAGCAGCGCGCCTACGTGACCGGCGGCTCGGTGCCGGTGCCGTCCGGCTTCGATCTGGCCACGGTGGCCCTCGAGCTCTCCGTCAACGGCGCCGTGGCCGAGCGCGCCCTCGGCCGCGAGGTGCTCGGCACCCCGGCCGCCTCGATCGCGTGGCTGGCCAACAAGCTCGCCGAGTTCGGCCTGGCGCTGGAGGCGGGCATGAAGGTGATGTCGGGCTCCTTCACCCGCCAGTACCCGATCGCCCGGGGCGACCGGATCGAGGGCCGCTTCGATCCGATCGGCCCGGTCCGCGCCGAGTTCGTCTAGCTGCCGCCAACCGGGCGGACGAGGCGCTGCGCGTCCTCTCGATCGCTCATCAGCCGATCACTCGTGCCGCAGGCGTCGGCCGAAAAAATCGCTGACCCGCTGCCGAGCGGCGGCGGTGGCGGCGTCATCGTAGCCGAGCGTGTGACCCAGGTCGCTGCGTGGACGCCCCGGATTGTCGAAGGAATGCGGCGCCCCTCGGTACACCTCGAGCTCGACGGTCGCATGCCCCTGCACCACCTCGCACCGCACCGCCGGAGTCCAGTCATCCGCGCCTCCGATGAGGATCAACAGCGGCGCGTAGAACCGAGCGTAGTGCTCGCAGAAGGGATACCGGGCCCACAGCCCGCGAGCGTCAGGATGGCCAGAACGAGGAGAAGAGCCGCACGCGCGAGCGTCACGGACGTTCCTCGCACGTCGCCCACTCTTCCGGGGCGCGTCAGGCCACCAGCACGATCTTGCCGTGGTGGCCGGCCTGCATGACCGCCTCGTGGGCGCGCGAGGCCTCACCCAGCGGCAGCTCCTGCGCGATCACCGGACGCAGCGAGCCGTTGCGGAGCCCCTCCACCAGCGCGGCGTGGATGCCCGCGTGCTGGGCCGGCGTCGCGTGGTTCAGCGCCATGCCCAGGATCGCCGCGTCCTTGTTCATGGCCAGTCGCGCGTTGATCTCCACGTCGCCGCGGTTGCCGATCACCACGATGCGCCCCCGCAGGGCGATGATCCCTAGATCTTTC
>DATFYA010000158.1 GCA_035315345.1 Candidatus Methylomirabilota bacterium | reverse complement strand
CGGTGAAATCGAGGATGAAGCGCGCGACGGGGCTCGCGCGCCCGCGCAGACGTCCGACGAGGGCGCGCTCGGCCAGCACCACCTGGCGGGTCACGTCGAGCGGGATCAGCTCGATCGGCAGGCCCGACGAGAGCACCCGCGCGGCCGCCTCGGGATCGACGTGGATGTTGAACTCGGCCGCCGGCGTCACGTTGCCCGGCACCCCGACGGCTCCGCCCATCACCACGATCCGCCCGGCCCGGGCGAGGCCCCGGGCGTCGAGGGCGAGGGCGGCGGCCACGTTGGTGAGCGGCCCCAGGGCCACGATCGTCAGGTCCGGGCCCCAGCGATCCGCGATGTCCAGAATCGCTTCCGCCGCCGCGGCCGTCTCAAGAGAGATCGCGGGCTCCGGATAGCGGGGCCGGCCGTCGGGCTCCACGAAGCGGTCGAGATGGCCGAGGCCGTCGTCGCCGTGGACATCGGCTGCGGTGATCAGCGCGCGCTTGAGCGGCGCCTCGGCGCCCCGGAAGACCAGCGGCATCGGATCGGGCGCGGCCACCGCCAGGATGCGGCGGGCGTTCACGGTGGCCAGGTCCACCGACACGTTGCCCGCGACGGTGGTGATCGCTTCGACGCGTGCGTCCGGCGATGACAGGGCGAGCAAGATGGCCAGCGCGTCGTCGATGCCGGGGTCGGTGTCGATGAGGAGATGCCGGGTCATTTGACAGGTCCCGGGAGCGTCCGTATCATACGCGACAGTCCGGCGCCAAGTTTTCGTAAAAGGAGGGTTCCATGCACGTCCGGATCACCTACTGCGGAGAGTGAAACTATCTGCCTCAGGCCTCCAGTTTGCAGGCCGCCATCAAGAGTAAGTACGGCATCACCTCCGAGCTTCGGGAAGGCGTCGGCGGCATCTTCACCGTCGAGGTCGACGACACGATGATCTACGACAACCAGGTCACGTATCGCTTCCCCGAGGATCAGGAGATCTTCACCGAGATCGACAAGCTCAAGGGCTGATCGCGCGCTCGAGCGCGTCCCGGAACGCCGGGTCGGCGATGCGGACCAGTGCCCGCGCCCGCCCGGCGTCGCTTTGTCCGCGCAGCGCCGCCACCCCGTGCTCGGTCACCACGTAGTCGCTCAGGAAGCGCGGGGTGGTCACCCGCGTGCCCGCGCCCAGGCGCGCCACGATCCGCGAGCGCGTGCCGCGCGCGGCGCCGGCGGGCAGCGCGATGATCGACCGCCCGCCCGCCGCCCGCCCCGACCCCAGCACGAAGTCGAACTGCCCGCCGATGCCGGTGATCTGGCGGCCGTCCACGCTCTCCGCGTTCACCTGCCCCAGCAGGTCGACCTCGAGCGCCGAGTTCACCGAGACGAAATCGCCGAGCGCGGCGATCACGTGCGGGTCGTGCACGACGTCGGACGGCTCCATGTTCACGAGCGGGTTCTCGTGGCTCCATCGGTACAGGGCGGCGGTGCCCATGATCTCGCCCACGTCCATCCGGCCCGGGTGCAGGCGCTTGCGCGCGTTGGTGATCACTCCGGTTTGCACGAGCGGCAGCATGTGGTCGACCAGCAGCGAGTGGACGCCGAGATCCTTCTTGCCCGCCAGCGCCTCCATCACCGCCTGCGGGATCGAGCCCACCCCGACCTGCACCGTCGCCCCGTCCGGGATCAGGTCCGCCACGTGGCCCGCGATGCGCCGCTCGACCTCGCCCACCGGAGTCGGCGGGTACTCGAGGAGCGGATGGTCGACGGGCGTCCACGCGTCCACCTGCGAGTGATGGAGGAACGCCTGGCCGAGCGTGCGCGGCATGCGCGGATTCACCTGCGCGATGACGAGCGGAGCGCGGCGGGCCGCCGGCAGCAGGTAGCTGACCGAGACGCCGAGCGAGAGATGCCCGCCGCGATCCGGGGGCGCGGTGTGCACCAGCACCGCGTCGGGAGCCCAGGCGCCGCCCGCCGAGAACAGGCCGACGGTGTCGAAGTAGCGCGCGGGCACGAAGTCGACGTCTCCGCGCGCGTCGGCCTCCGCGAGGCGCGGGGACATGTGCCAGGTGGCGAAGCGGATCCTTCCCGCGTACGCGGGCGCCGCGAACGCGTAGTCGTCGAGGCGCAGCCCGCCCATCAGGGTGAGCGGAGCGAGGCGATCCGCCTGGCGGAGGATCTCCGCGATGAGCGCGGAGGGATCGCCCGCGCCGGGAGCGACGAGCACCTTCATGCCGGCGCGGAGTCGGCCGACCGCGTCGGTGAGGGAGACCTGCTGGAAGGGACGGCCCATAGAGCGCGGGTAGTATAATCGCGCGCGGATGGGCCCTTCAACGCTCGGGGAGGAGACGTCCCGGAAGCGGCGCGTCCGACGCGGGCGGTTGATCGCGCCGCCGTGGAGCCCGCCCGGGCGTGACTGACGGCGCGGGCGCGCTGAAGGACCGCACCGCCCTGGTGACCGGCGGCGGTCGGGGCATCGGGCGAGCCATCGCGCTCGCTCTCGGCCGAGCCGGGGCCGGGCTCGTGCTGAGCGGCCGCACCGAGAGCGCGCTGCGGTCGGCCGCGGCCGAGGCGACCGATGCGGGCGCGCCCGCGGTCGCATGCTACCCGCTCGACGTCGCGGATCCCGCGGCAGTGGCGGCCGCGCTCGACCGGATCCGCGCCGAGCGCCCGCCGGTGGACATCCTGGTCAACAACGCGGGCGTCGCCGAATCCGCGCCGCTGGCCCGCACGGATCTCGCGCTCTGGCAGCGCCATGTGGCCATCAACGCGACCGCGCCCTATCTCTTCATCCGCGCGCTGCTGCCCGGCATGCTCGAGCGGCGGTGGGGCCGCGTCATCAACATCGCCTCCACCGTGGGGCTCGCGGGCGCTCCGTACATCGCGGCCTACTCCGCCTCGAAGCACGCCCTGGTCGGCCTGACCCGCTCGGTCGCCGCGGAGGTCGCCGGGCGCGGCGTCACCGTCAATGCGGTGTGCCCCGGCTACGTGGCGACCGACCTGGCGTCCCGCGCGGCCGCGCGCATCAGCGAGAAGACCGGGCAGTCGCTCGGCGAGGCCACGCAGGCGCTGGCCCGGCTCAACGCCTCCGGTCGGCTGATCGAGCCCGACGAGGTGGCGCAGGTCGTGCTGGAGCTGGCCTCCGGGGCGGCGGACGCGCGCACCGGCGAGACGGTGGTGCTCTCGTGAGGATCAACGTTCTCGGGGGCGGGCCGGCCGGGCTCTACTTCTCCCTGCTCATGATGCGCCGCGACCCGTCGCACCGGATCACCGTCTTCGAGCGCGACGCCGCCGACGATACGTTCGGCTGGGGCATCGTCTTCTCCGACCGTACCCTGGCCTTCCTGCGGGAGCAGGACGAGCCCACCTTCACCGCCATCGCCCAGGCCAGCCAGACCTGGGACAACGTGGACGTCGTGCATCGCGGCGAGAAGGTCTCGATCCGCGGCAACGGCTTCTCCGGCATCGCGCGTCTCACGTTCCTCGACATCCTGCAGCGTCGCGGCCGCGAGGTCGGCGTCGATCTCCGCTTCCGCACCCCCATCGCCGATCCGACGGACCTGGCCGACGGCGATCTGCTGGTGGGCGCCGACGGCGCCAATAGCCTGGTGCGGCGTCACCACGCCGACTTCTTCCAGCCCTCGGTGGAGGTGCGGCTGAACCGCTACGTCTGGCTCGGCACCCCGCGCCTCTTTCACGGCCTGGTGATGATCTTCCGGACCAACGAGCACGGGCTCTTCATCGCGCACGCCTACAAGTTCAGCCCCACCATGAGCACGTTCATCGTGGAGTGCTCGCCCGAGACCTGGAGCCGCGCCGGCTTCGACCGGCTGAACGACCTCGACACCTGCCGCTACCTGGCGCGCGTGTTCCGCGACGATCTCGACGGCGAGCCCCTGCTCTCCAACAACTTCGTGAAGTGGGTCAACTTCCCGCTGGTGCGGAACCGCCGCTGGCACCACGAGCGCGCCGTGCTGACCGGCGACGCGGCCCACACCGCCCACTTCTCGATCGGCTCGGGGACCAAGCTCGCGTTGGAGGACGCCATCGCGCTGGCCGACGCGCTCGGTCGCTCCGGGCGCTCGCTTCCCGAGGCCCTCGCCGCGTACGAGGCCGCGCGCAAGCCGGCGGTGGACGCCTTCCAGGCCGCGGCGCGGCGCAGCCTCGAGTGGCTCGAGCGGGTCGACCCTCACCTGGGCCTCGAGCCGGTGCCGTTCGCCTA
>DATFYA010000157.1 GCA_035315345.1 Candidatus Methylomirabilota bacterium | reverse complement strand
AGCCTACCGGCAGGGCGAGAAAGACTGGCTCGGGTTGGCGGGGGCGCGGGATCCTGGCCCCCGTCGCTCGAGCTGGTCGCGGGGGCGACCATGGCGGGCGACGGGGATGCACTTCCTTACCCCCGCGTGGGGGCCGCCGCTTGGTTCGAAGTCTAGCAGGATGCGGAAACCCTCAGCCTGCTAGCCCATGTTTCCCCTGTCGAGCAGGGGAGCGCGGTGGAAGTACGCGAATTGCTGAGAGCGTGGGCCGGATTTCGTAAAATCTGTAGTGACAGGGATCAGACACAATATTCTTGACTCCCGAGGGAGCGGGCCTCTACGCTGCGGTGACAGGGGAGGGCGATGTTCCTGCGTACAGTCAAGGCGGCGGGCGGCAAAGGCGTGCAGCATGAGTACGTGCGCTTGGTCGAGGCCTACCGCGAAGACGGCACGACCAAGCAGCGCGTCGTCTGTAATCTCGGCCGCAAAGATCTGCTCGTCCCGCACCTCGATGCGCTGATCCGATTGCTGGGCGGGGAGTCCGCGCCCGCCAAGCAGACCGCGTCGGGCCTCGTGCACGCCACCGGCGCCTGGGATTGGGGGCCGATGCTGGTGGCGCGCACGGTGTGGCGCGAGCTGGGAGTGGACACCGTGCTCACCGCGCAGGGCGGGCGCAGTCGCGCCGACGGCCGGGCGCTGGCCGAGCGGGCGCTGGTGCTGGTGGCCAACCGCTTGTGCGCGCCAACGAGCGAGCACGGCCTGGCGCGGTGGTTGGAGACCGATTTCGTCTGCGATCAGCACGGGCGGCGCTGGGTGCCCGCCTGGCGGGACGACGCCGAACGCCGGGCCAGTCGGCAGCCGCGGGTGCGCGTGGCGTTTCGCCAGCTCAAGCAGTGGTACCGCACGTTGGATCAGCTGCGCGCGCGGCAGAGGGCGATCGAGCAGGCCCTGTACCTGCGTCTGCGCGATCTCTTCTCGCTCAAAGTGGACTTGGTGTTCTACGACCTCACCTCGACGTACTTCGAGGGCCATGGGCCGCCGGAGGCGGCCCATGGCCATAGCCGCGATGGCAAGCCGCGCAACCGCCAGGTGCTGGTCGGGGTGGTGATGGTCGATCAGTGGCCGATCGCGCACCACGTCTTCCGGGGCAATGTCCGCGATGCCACGACGGTGCCGCAGGTCCTCGAGGACCTGGAGCAGCGCTTCGGGCTGCGCCGCGTGGTGTTCGTCGGCGACCGCGGGATGGTCACGGCGGCCAACGTCCAACGCCTGCGCGAGCGCGCGCAAGGCTACGTCGTCGGGCTCCAGCGCCGCCGGCGCGAGGCCGTGTTCCAGTACATCGAGCGCGCCACCGGCCCGTGGATGGCGTGTCCGGTGGGGCAGACAGCCCGCGAGAAAACCGCGCCCCCGAAGACCCAGGTGCAGGAAGTGGCCTCGGAGCAGCCGGGCGTCCGCATCTTCGTGGTGCAGAGCGACGAGCGGCTGGCCTACGAACGGACGCAACGCGTGCAGGCCATGGAGCGGGTGCGCGCCCAACTCGAAGCGCTCGAGCGCCGCGTGGCGGCCGGCAAGCTCACGGCCGCAGCGAAGATCGGCGCGGCCGCGGCGCGCATCCTCACCCGCTGGCACGGGTCCCGCTATTACGACTGGGAGTACACCGCCGGGCGTTTCCGCTTCTTCGAGCATCCCGTCCATCTCAAGCGCGAAACGGCCTACGAGGGCAAGTACGTCATCCAGACGGAGGAGCCGCACCTCACCGCCGTGGAGGCGGTGCAGATCTACAAAGAGCTCAGCGAAGTCGAGCGCGCCTTCGCCAATCTCAAAGACGTCATCGAGCTGCGCCCGATCTTTCACCGCACCGACCCGCGGGTCGAGGCCCACATCTTCGTCGCCGCGCTGGCCTTCTTGCTCCACCGCACGATCGAGAAGAAACTCAAAGCCGCCGGGCTCGACCTGTCGGCCACCGAAGCGCTCCGGGTGCTCCGCACGGTGCGCCTCGTGGAGTTCACCCTCGGCCGGGGCCAGACTAAGCGCTCCGTCACGCGCGGCTCCACCCGTGCCGCCACGATCCTCGCGGCTTTGGGCATCACCCACCTTGATCCGCCCACCCCACCCTCGGGGTCCCTGACCGTCATGTAGTGACAATCCCGTCGCTCGACCCTCAATACTTCAAGGACTTATAGACCGAAAAGGGAAACATGGGCTAGCGTGAGCCGGACTCATCGGGCTGGACGGAGCAGGCCGCCGCACGATGTCGGCGACCTGCGCCGTCACTCGTCGATGACCGCCGTAGAAGTAGTGATGCGGGTGATGGCGCGGCGCATGGAGCAGGAGGTATTCGGCACGCCGGAGCTTCCTCCGGAGCTGGCTCCCTTGGGGATTGATCGGCGTGATCGGGTGGAACGCCCGGCAAACCGCGCGCAGATGCTCGCGTGACTGCTCGAGCTCGACCGGGTCGCGGACCGTGGTGGCCACGTCGACCGTGTGGTCGCGGGCGAGCCGCTCGGCCATCCGGTAGATGCGCTCCTGGCTCGCCCTGACCTTCGGGAACAGGGGCTCCATCGCGAGGATCAGGATTGTCTTCGGCCTGCCGTGGTCCGCCCCGGAACGAGGAAGCAACTGTGCCATTGGCGCGGCCCATTGTACGCTCCGGCCGGGCCGAGGCCGGGGAGATGGGTGGCTCGGCCGGCGGCTTCCTGTCAGCGACCGGTTGCCGTGGAGCCTGATGCTGGAGT
>DATFYA010000156.1 GCA_035315345.1 Candidatus Methylomirabilota bacterium | reverse complement strand
AGCCAGCACCGGGTGGCGACCGCCGAGGAGGTGTCGGCCATGTGCGCGCTGGTGCGCGAGGCGATGGCCGCGGGAGCGATCGGCCTCGGCTCCTCCACCGCGGAGGCGCACGTGGGCGAGGGCGGGCTGCCGGTGGCCAGCCGGCTCGCGGATCGATCCGAATTCCTCGCGCTCACGCAGGCGATGGGCGAGTCGGGGCGCGGCCTCTTCCAGATCACCATCGGACCCAAGACCACGCTGGAGGACCTGCGCGAGATCTGGCGCGTCAGCGGCCGGCCCGCGATCTGGGCCGCGTTCTTCCAGCGCGACGACCGACCGGAGTACGTGCCGGAGCGCCTGGCCATCACCGAGGCCTTCCACCGCGAGGGCGTGGAGGTAGTGCCCCAGATCTCCTGCCGGCCGCTCACGATGGACTTCACGATGAAGAATCCCTACCCGTTCGAGGGCATGCCGGCCTGGCAGGCGGTGATGAAGGAGCCGGAATCGCGCTGGCTACACGTCTACGGCGATCCGGCATTCCGCGCCGCGCTCAAGGCCGATCTCGACGCGCGGCGCTTCGCGGTGTTCCGCGGCCGCTGGGATCTGGTGCAGGTGCTGCGGACGCACCGGCCCGAGCACAAGCCGCTGGAGGGCCAGAGCCTCGCCGATCTCGCGCGGGAGACCGGCAAGCATCCGGTGGACGCCTGGCTCGACCTGGTGACCGCCGACGGGCTCGACGTGGAGTTCCTGGCCGGGCTGCTCAACACCGACGAGACAGTGGTGGGCGACCTGATCGTCCACCCGCTTACCCTCATCACGCTGTCCGACGCCGGGGCGCATCTGTCGCTGATGTGCGACGCCGGCTACTCCAGCACGCTGCTCGGCAAGTGGGTGCGCCGCCTCGAGCGCTTGCCCCTGGAGGCCGCCGTGAAGCGGCTCACCGACGATCCAGCCCGTGCCTATCGCATCCCGCAGCGTGGGCGGCTTCAGCCGGGCTGCTGGGCCGACGTGGCCATCTTCGACCCGGCCACGGTGGACGCCCTGCCGGTGGAGTGGGTCACCGACCTGCCCGGCGGGGAGGGCCGCTTCGTCTCCCGCGCGCGCGGCGTGGAGTGGAGCCTGGTCAACGGCCGCCCCGTGCTGGAGCGCGGCCGCGTGGTCGAGCAGCCCGCGGGCCGGCGGCCGGGGCAGGTGCTCCGCCGCTTCGATCCGTGAGGACCCGGGCCGCGCTACTCCTCGAAGCGGCCGAGGCGGCGTAGCTCCGGAAACAACCGCATCCAGATCGCGGCCACCGCGATCGTCCCGAGGCCGCCCAGCAGCACCGAGAGCACGGTGCCGATCAGCGCGGCCAGCACGCCCGACTCGAAGGCGCCGAGCTGGTTGGAGGTGCCGGTGAAGAGCGAGTGCACCGCGCTCACCCGGCCGCGCATCGCGTCCGGCGTGCGGATCTGGGCCAGCGACATGCGGATGACCATGCTGACCACGTCGGCCGCGCCCAGGATCGTGAGCGCGACGAGCGACAACACGAAGTCGGTGGAGAGGGCGAACACCACCGTGGCCGCGCCGAAGACGATCACCGAGCGGAAGAGCGTCGACCCGAGGCGGTGCTCGAGCGGGTAGCGCGCCAGGAACACCGACGTGGCCAGCGCGCCGATGGCGGGCGCCGAGCGCAGCACGCCGAGCCCGACCGGCCCGACTTTCAAGATGTCCTTGGCAAACACGGGGAGGAGCGCGGTGGCCCCGCCCAGCAGCACCGCGAAGAGATCGAGCGACATCGAGCCCAGCAGCACCCGCTGGCCGTAGATGAACGCGGCACCCGAGAACACGGTCTCGAGCGTGAGCGGCTCGCGCGGGCGCACCCGGCGCGCCACCCGGATCGCGACCGCGAGCGCGCCGGCCAGGATGAAGAGGCCGCCGGCGGTGAAGTAGGCCGCGCCGGGGCCGAACGCGTAGAGCAGGCCGCCCAGCGCCGGCCCGACGATCTGGGCGGTCTGCCCGGCCGAGATCACCCAGGCCATCGCGGGCGCGATCAGCGAGCGGTCCACCACCTCGGGCACCAGCGCGCTCATCGCGGGGTTCTCGAAGGCCTGCGCCGCGCCGAGCAGCGCCACGAGGGCGAAGATGGTGGTCCGCGTCTGCCAGCCGCCGATCGCGCCCAGGGCCAGCGCCGCCGCGACGGCCGCCTTCGCGATCTCGCAGAGGATGACCACGAGCCGCCGGTCGTAGCGGTCGGCCACCTGCCCGACCACGAGCGTCAGCAGGATCATCGGCACGAACTGGGCGAGCCCGACCAGCCCCAGGTCGAGCGCGCGGCCGGTCAGGTCGTAGAGCTGCCAGCCCACCGCGACGCCCAGCATCTGGAAGCCGACGGTGGCCAGGACCCGGGACGACGACAGCAGGGCGAACGGCGGGTGCCGCAGCAGCCGGGACGGATCGGAAATCTCGCGCGCCTCTACCGGTTGGCCCGGGCCAGCACCGCGTGCAGCAGCACGTTCACCCCCGGCGACGTGTAGTCCAGCTCGGCGTGCTCGGCCTCGTTGTGCGAGATGCCGTCGCGGCACGGGGTGAAGATCATCGCGGTCGGCGCCACGCGCGAGATGTAGTAGGCGTCGTGGCCGGCCTGGCTCAGGATGTCGCGGTGCGGGACGCGGAGCACCTCGGCCGCCTCGCGAATCAGCCGCACGCAGCCGGGATCGAACCGCTCGCTGCCGAACTGTTACTCCTCCGTGATGGCCATGTCCATGTTGGCTTGGCGTGCGCAATCCGGAATCGCCGCCTTCATCTCGGTCCACATCCGATCGGCCACCGCGCGGTCGGCGTGCCGCACGTCGCAGGTGAGCTGCGCGTACTCCGACAGG
>DATFYA010000155.1 GCA_035315345.1 Candidatus Methylomirabilota bacterium | reverse complement strand
TCACCGCGCCCGACAAGCTGCACCCCTACGTCTTCCGCGTGTCCGCCAACACCACGATGGAAGGCCGCAGCGCCGCCGAGATCGTGGCCAAGTGGCCGGTGACCAGAGTCGCCACCATCAGCTTCGACTACGCCTACGGTCAGGACGTGACGAAGGCCTTCGTCGAGCACATCAAGAAGCTCAAGCCGAGCGTGCAGGTCGTGGACCAGCAGTGGCCCAAGCTCGGCGAGCAGGACTACAACCCGTTCATCAATGCTCAGATGGCCAAGAAGCCGGAGGCGATCTTCTCGTCGATCTGGGGCGGGTTCTTCGTGACGTACTCCAAGCAGGCCAAGGCCCTCGGCGTGTTCGACGCCATCAAGTACAACTTCATCGGCGTCGGTGAGGCCGCCACACCGGAGACGACCAAGTCGATGGGCAAGGACTACCCGGTCGGGATCTGGGGGAACTCCTACGACGCCTTCTACTGGGGTGAGACGGCTGCCCACAAGGACTACACGGCGCGGCTGTCGAAGTACCTGAAGGACGAGTATCCGTCGTCGTGGGCGATCCAGGGCTACACCGGCATGCAGTTCCTGGTCGAGGCCATCAAGAAGGCCAACAGCACCGACTCCGACAAGGTGTCCAAGGCGCTGCTCGGCCTCACCATCCAGACGCCGATCGGGCCGCAGACGATCCGCGAGAAGGACCACCAGGCCAACCGCGGCCAGCTGTACGGCAAGACCGTGAAGGATCCCAAGTATCCGTTCCCGATCATGAAGCCGGTCGAGTACCTGGACCCGACCAAGTTCATGGACTAGCGCGCTCTCCCCTCACCCTGCCCTCTCCCCCGAGGCGAGAGGGTAGCGTCGCGGTTGCGCTCGATTCCCTCTGGCCGTCGAGGGGAGAGGGCGGGGTGAGGGGGTTCCCCGATGCCGGATCCGTCGTTCGTCTTCGCGCAGAGCCTGAGCGGCCTCACCGCCGCGATGTTCCTGTTCCTCATCGCCTCCGGCCTCTCGCTCATCTTCGGCGTCCTGCGCGTGCTGAACTTCGCGCACGGCACCTTCTACATGCTGGGGGCCTACAGCGCCTTCCAGCTGGTGCAGTGGATCGGCGTCGGGCCCGGGCGCTTCTGGCTGGCCGCGCTGGGCGCCGCCACCGCCGTCGCGATCCTCGGCGGCCTGGTGGAGCGGTTTCTCTTCCGGCATCTGTACGGCAAGGAGGAGCTGTACCAGCTGCTCTTCACCTACGCGCTCGTGCTGATCCTGAGCGACTGCGCCAAGATCATCTGGGGGACGCAGCAGAAGTCGGTGAGCCGGCCGCCGGAGCTGACCGGAGCCTTCCATCTGTTCGGGGCCACCATTCCGCACTACAACCTGTTCATCCTGCTCCTGGGCCCGGCCATCGCGCTCGCCTTCTGGTTCGTGCTGCAGCGCACCCGGGTGGGCCGGTTCATCCGCGCGGCCGCGCTCGACCGCGAGACCCTCGGCGCGCTCGGGGTCAACGTGGACGGGCTCTACACCTGGGTGTTCGTGCTCGCGTCGTTCCTGGGCGGCCTCGGCGGCGCCCTGATCGCGCCGATGCGGGCCACCACGCCCGGCATGGACACCGAAGTCATCGTGGAAGCCTTCGTGGTGGTGGTGATCGGCGGGCTCGGCTCCTTCTGGGGCACGTTCCTGGGCGCCCTCATCTACGGGCAGGTGCTCTCCTTCGGTATCCTGTTCTTCCCGCGCTTCTCGATCTTCTCGGTGTTCGCCCTGATGGCCGCCGTCCTGATCGTCCGCCCCTGGGGCCTCCTCGGCCGTCCCCTGAAATGAGCGACAAGAATGACCAGGAACCGGGCAATGCCGAATGTGGTGCGGGGGCTTGGGGGAGGAGCGGCGCCGCTCCCCCCCAATACAAACTAGTGCCTTCACGAGCGCGCCGCTTCCCCTGGCCCCTTCTCGTGCTCGCCGCCGCGTTCTTCGTGCCCACCGTCGGCTCCCGCTTCTACACCTTCCTGGCCAACGACGTGGTCATCTGGGCCCTGTTCGCGACCAGCCTCAACCTGCTGGTGGGCTACACCGGCCTGGTGTCCTTCGGCCACGCGGCCTACTTCGGCATCGGCGCCTACGCCACCGGCCTGCTCATGAAGAAGCTCGGCGTGCCGTTCCTGATCGCGTTCCCGGCCGCGGGCGTGGTGGCCGGCCTGTGCGCGCTCGTCTTCGGCTTCTTCTGCGTGCGCCTCACCCGCATCTACTTCGCGATGCTCACGCTGGCCTTCGCCCAGATCGTCTGGGCCATCTGCTTCAAGTGGAACGAGGTGACCGGCGGCGAGCAGGGCATGCCGGAGATCCCCTACCCGAGCTTCGACTGGGTCGAGCGGCTCGCTGCGGTGCTGCCGTTCGTGGGCGGCTACCGCACCTCGGACTACTACTACTTCACCTGCCTCGTCATGGTCGCGCTCTGCATCTGGGTGCTGCGGCGCATCGTGGGCTCGCCGTTCGGCCGCATGTTGACCACCATCCGCGAGAACGCGGAGCGCGCCGAGTTCATCGGGGTCAACGTGCGCCGCTACGAGCTGGCCGCCTTCGTCATCGCGGGCATCTTCGCGGGCCTGGCCGGCGGGTTGTTTGGAATCTTCAACCGCGGAGTCTTCCCCGACTTCGCGTACTGGACGAAGTCGTCCGAGGTGCTGATCATGACGCTGCTGGGCGGCATGGGCACGTTCTGGGGGCCCGCGGTCGGCGCCCTGGCCTTGATCTGGCTCAACCAGCAGATCGTGTCCTATACCCAGTACTGGCCGCTCATCCTGGGCAGCATCCTGGTGATCCTGCTCTTCGTGTTCCCGGGCGGGCTCGCCGGCGCGGTCATCGCGCTCTGGCGGCGCCTGCAGCGGAGGCCCGCCGGTGCTTGAGGTCAGCAAGATCAGCAAGAGCTTCGACGGCTTCGCGGCGGTGGGCGGCGTCTCGTTCACGGTGCCGCAGGGCTCGATCAGCGCGATCATCGGGCCCAACGGGGCGGGCAAGACCACGCTCTTCAACCTGATCACCGGCCACCTGCGGCCGGACGGCGGGCGCGTGGTGTTCAAGGAGCGGGACGTCACCGGCATCGCCCCGCACGATCTCTGCCGCCTCGGGATGGGCCGGTCGTTCCAGCGCACCAACATCTTCCCGCGACTCACCGTGTACGAGAACATCCAGGCCGCCTTCGTCTCGCACCGCGGCCGCGGCTTCAACCTGTTCACTCCGGTCGAGCGCCTCTACCGCGACGAGACCGAGAGCTTGCTCGGAGCGGTGGGTCTGCTCGAGAAGGCGGGCGAGACGTCGGGATTCCTCTCGCACGGCAACCAGAAGCAGCTCGAGCTGGGTATCGCGCTGGCGCTCGAACCCGAGATCCTCCTCCTCGACGAGCCCACCGCGGGCATGTCGGCCACCGAGACCCGCGACTCCATCCGGCTCATCGAGCGGATCGCGGCGGATCGGGGGCTGACCCTGCTCTTCACCGAGCACGACATGGAGGTGGTCTTCTCCATCGCCCACCGCATCACCGTGCTCCACCAGGGGCGGGTGATCGCCGACGGCGTGCCCGCCGAGGTGCGACGCGACCCCGAGGTGCGACGGGTCTACCTGGGAGAGGGCCACTGATGGCCGCCGGTCCGGCCGTGGCGCGCGAGGCCATCCTCACCGTGGAGGACCTCTACACCTACTACGGGCTGTCCCAGGTCCTGTTCGGCGTGTCCCTGCAGGTCGCGCGGGGCGAGTGCGTCTGTCTGCTCGGCCGCAACGGCGTCGGCAAGACCACCACCATGCGCAGCATCATCGGGCTCACCCCGCCGCGCCGGGGCCGCGTGGTGTGGAAGGGACGCGATGTGGCGGGGCGCCCGTCCTACCAGATCGCGCGCGCCGGCATCGGCTTCATCCCGGAGGACCGGCGGATCTTCGCCGACCTCACGGTGTGGGAAAACCTCGACGTGGCGAGCCGCGGCGGACGGAACGGCGGCGGCTGGACGGTGGAGCGTGTATTCGATCTGTTCCCGAAGCTGCGCGAGCTGATGAACCGCCAGGGCGGCTTCCTCTCGGGTGGCGAGCAGCAGATGCTGACCATCGCGCGCACCCTCATGGGCAACCCCGAGCTGTTGCTGCTCGACGAGCCGTCCGAGGGCCTGGCGCCGCTCGTGGTCGAGCACCTCAAGGAGCAGATCGCCCGTCTGAAGACGGAGGGGCTG
>DATFYA010000154.1 GCA_035315345.1 Candidatus Methylomirabilota bacterium | reverse complement strand
TGCATCGTGGTGGTGCTGCGCGACATCGAGGGCCTGGCCTACGAGGAGATCGCCCGGGCGCTCGATCTCGAGCTGGCACCGTCCGCTCGCGCCTGCATCGGGCGCGCGCGGACCTGAAGGACAAGCTGGAGCGCTTTCTGCCATGACCTGCGACGACGCGCGCGAATCCCTCTCGGCCTTGCTCGACGAGGCCCTGACGCCGGACGAGCGGCGCGCGGTCGAGTCGCACCTCGAGGGCTGCCCGGAGTGCCGGCGCGAGCTGGAGGGCCTGCGCGAGACGGTGGCGCTGCTCCACCGGGTGAGCCCGGCGCACGCGCCGGCCGGCTTCGTCGATCGCGTGGTGGCCGCCGCGCAGCCGACGCCCTGGTACCGCCGCGTGTTCTTCCCGCTCTGGGCCAAGCTGCCGGTCGAGGCGACCGCGGTGGTCATGGTGGCGCTGCTCGCGGTGTATACCTTCCAGCGCACGCCCGCGCTGCAGCAGGCGGCGCGTTACGAGGCGCCCGCTCCTTCCGGCCGGGCCGAGACGCCGGCCCCGCTCGGTGATGTGCGCAAGGAGCAGGAAGCGACGCCGGCGCTGCGCGGCGCGCCGCCCCTGGCCCTGGGCGCTCGGAGCGCGGAGCGCGGTCGAGACGCCACGGTCGCGCGCGAGAGCAAGCGGCCCACCGAAAGCGCACCCGCGGCCGCTCCACCGCCGGTCGCCTCGCCGAGCCCCGCCGTCCCCGCCCCGGCTCCGCCCTCGGTCCCCGCCCCGGCGACGCCCGCGCCGCCGCCCGCTCAGTCCGGCGAGGCCCCGGCCACCGCCCGCGGTGACGCGCCGCCGACGGCGAAGACGGAGACGCCGGCCGCAAAGTCCGCCGCTCCCGCCGAGAACGTGGCCGGCCCTGCGCGGCCGGAGACCGACGCGCGTCGGCAGGCGCTCGATCGCGCGGGCGGCGCCAGTCGCGTGGCGCCGACGGGCCCGGGCGTCGCGGCCAAGCGCGCGCCGCCCTCCGCCGACGTCGTGGCGCGCGTCGCGGTGAAGGACCGCGACGCGGCCGAGCGCGAGCTGGCCTCACTCATCGCCCGGGTGGACGGGCGTCAGACGCAGCGCCGGCGCGAGGACGACGCGACCGTCGTCGAGGCCCTCATCCCGCAGTCGCGCTACGCCGAGTTCTCCCGGGCCCTCGCCGCCATCGGGCCCTGGCGCGTCGAGGCGGAGCGCCCGGACCTGCCCAGCCAGGTCCACGTCATCCTGCGACTGGAGTAGCCCGGCGGGAACTTTCCTCCGGCCGTCCGGTCCAACCCTTCAGCGACACCGACTCCCGGTCCTGGAGGACACGATGCGTACCCCGACGAGACCCCTGATCGCCTTCATCCTGACCCTGACCCTGGCGATGCCGTCCGGCGCGGGCGCCGCCCCGGTCGCCATCACCGGCGCCGACCAGCGCGAGGTCATGGTCACCGTCTACAACGGAAATCTCGGCCTCGTGAAGGACGTGCGCGAGATCCGCCTCGAGCCCGGCGTGGCCGAGGCCCACTTCGCCGACGTGGCGGCCCAGATCGATCCGACCTCGGTGCACCTGCGCTCGCTGACCGATCCGTCGGGGCTCCGCATCCTGGAGCAGAACTACGAGTACGACCTGCTGTCCAGCGAGAAGCTGATGGAGAAGTACGTCGGCCGGAAGGTGCGCCTCTACCAGTCCAACGGCACGTTCCAGGAGGCGACGCTGCTGTCCACGCGCGGGCCGGTCTATGACATCAACGGCCAGATCCACATGGGCCACTTTGGCAGCGTGGTGCTGCCCGCCCTGCCCGAGAACCTGGTCTCCAAGCCCACCCTGGCGTGGCTCCTGCGGAACACGCGCCCGACCCCGCAGCGGGTCGAGGCCTCGTATCTCACCGGCGGCATCAGCTGGAAGGCGGACTACGTCATGCTGATCAACGCCGCCGACACCCGGACCGATCTGACCGGCTGGGTGACCATCATCAACCAGAGCGGAGCGACCTACCGGGACGCCGCCCTCAAGCTGGTGGCCGGGGACGTCAATCGCGCGGGCAGCCGGGACGACGCGCGAAAGGCCCTGGAGTCGGTGGCCCGCGCGGCCTCGCCCGCGCCGGAGCGGGACTTCAGGTCGGAGGGCTTCTTCGAGTATCACCTCTACTCCCTCGACGGGCGCACCACCATCAAGGACAGCCAGACCAAGCAGCTCACGCTGCTGTCCGGCGCCGACATCCCGGTCGACAAGCGCTTCATCTACAACGGCGCGGCCGGCTACTTCCGGAGCCAGTACGGCACGCCGATCTCCAGCCAGAAGGTCGGCGTCTACCTCGACCTCAAGAATGCGAAGGACAAGGGGCTCGGCATGCCGCTGCCGAAGGGCCGGGTGCGCGTGTACAAGGCCGACACCTCGGGCAGCCAGCAGCTGATCGGCGAGGACTGGATCGACCACACCCCCAAGGACGAGCGGGTGCGCATCAAGATGGGCGAGGCCTTCGACGTGGTGGGCGAGCGCGTGCAGAAGGAATGGAAGCGGGTCGCCAGCAATCTCTACGAGGTCGAGTGGGAGATCACCCTGCGCAACCACAAGACCGAGGCGGTGACCGTCGAGGTGAACGAGCCGCTGCCCGGCGACTGGGAGATGCTGAAGTCCTCGCATCCGCACGACAAGCCCCAGGCCCACACCGCGCGCTTCAGCCTCCCGGTGGCCAAGGACGGTGCCACCACCCTGGTCTACCGCGTGCGGGTGCGCTTCTAGATGTGCCCGCGGCTCCGGTTGACAGGCGGGCGGGCCGAGGCGACCCTGAGGCATGCGGCGGATGCTCCTGGCCTCGCTGGTCCTGCTCGCCTGGCTCCCGGCGGCCGGGGCCGACGAGACGCCGGTGTCCCGCGGGGTGCAGGCCATCCGCGGGATGACCGGCTGCTTCCTGGTCGACTACAGCTACGTCGAGGTCGAGGACCTCAAGCCGGGCTACGTGCGCGATCCTCGCGTCTACGACGTCAACCGGGACAAGTCGGCCAAGGAGTGGATCACCGCCGAGGTGCTGTCCCCGCAGAGGATCTGGCTCCGGCGCATCCTGTTCCTCGCCAACCTCGACGGCACGACCCGGTCGGGCACCGAGCTGCGGCATCAATCAGAGGACTGGCAGTACGACGCTCCGTTCCTCTACGATTTCGTCGCTCCGCTCACCTGGCACGTGCGGGACCTGAAGGCCACGCCCGGCCGGTGGACGCGCCGGGTCACCAACCTCGACGACGGCCCGCGCTACCAGTGTGCCGCGCCGTGGAGCGATGACCGCGCCTACCCCGAGTGGTCGTGCTCGAACTACGCCCCGATCCCCGGGCGCGAGACGCGCGACATGGGGCGCTCGGACTACCAGACGCTCCAGCGCGGCACGCGGATCGTGATCTACGGCCCGGCCGGCGGCGGCAGCTGGATCGAGCGGCAGAACAACGTCAAGACCATCGACCGCGAGGGCACGCGGACCCCGCTGGTGCGCGAGCTGGGCAAGAACTGGTACGTGAGGCTGCCGGACTCGGAGTGCGCGGGCGCGCAGGCCTTCGCGGCCCCGCGTCAGGCGTTCTGGACGCTGCTGCGCGAGACGTGGGACGGCGTGCTCGACGGCTCGGGGCCCTTCGTGGAGCGCCTGCCCGCGGGTCAGCCGCCGCGCTTCGTCAAGATGTTCGAGCTCGAGGAGGAGACGATGGGCAAGGACCTCTCGGACCCGGCGACGCGCGAGCTCACGCGCCGGCGCATCCTCGAGATCATCAAAGAGTACCGCGGGCAAGAGTACCGCGCGCCCTAGCGTCCGGCCGGCTCGACCAGGAGGAGGTACAGGTCGAGCAGATTGGTGTTGGTCGGGCCGGTGGTCACCAGATCGCCGAGGGCGTCCAGCATCGGGTTCGCGTCGTTGTTCTCGAGCCGCGCCCGCGGATCCTGGCCCAGGGCCCGCGCCCGCCGTGCGCTCTCCCCGTCGACGATGCCGCCGGCCGCGTCGGTGGGCCCGTCGGTCCCGTCGGTGCCCGCGGCGAGCGCCACGATGCCGCCGACGCCCTCCATGGCCAGCGCGGCGGCCAGCGCGAACTCCTGGCAGCGCCCGCCGCGTCCGCGGCCCCGCACCGTCACGGTGGTCTCGCCCGCTGCGATGACGCACGCGGGCGCGGCCACCGGGCCGCGGCCTTCGCGGATCTCGCGCGCCAGGGCGACCAGCCGGGCCGCCGCCTCGCGCGCCTCGCCGTCGAGCGACCGCGTGAGGACGTGGGGTCCGTAGCCGAGCCGCACCGCCTCGTCGGCCGCCGCGTCGACCACCAACCGGTTGTTGCCGATCACGGTGTTGGTGACGTGGCGGAAGACCGGATCGTCCGGCTTGGGCGTCTCCGGGATCTCGCCACGCTCCCCGCGCCGCAGGCGCTCCACGATCGACGGGGGCGTGCGCGAGCGGAGATCGAAGCGGTCGAGGATCGCGAGGGCCTCCGCGAACGTGGAGACGTCGGGGGCGGTCGGGCCGGAGGCGATCACGTCCAGCGGGTCGCCGATCACGTCCGAGAGCAGCAGCGCGTGCACCGGGGCCGGCGCGGCGGCGCGCGCGAGCTGACCGCCCTTGAGCAGCGAGCAATGCTTCCGCACCGCGTTGAGCTGGTTGATGTTGGCGCCGGCCGCGAGCATGAGCCGGGTCATCGTCTGCTTGTCGCCGAGCGTGATCGGCGGCACCGGCGCGGGGGTCAGCGCGGAGCCGCCGCCGGAGACCAGGACCAGCAGCACGTCGTCCGCGGTTGCGCGCTCCGCGATGGCGCGGATCTCGCGCGCCGCGGCCTCGCCGCGCGCGTCCGGCACCGGATGGCCGGCCTCCACGAGCCGCACGCGGCGGGTGTCGGCCCGGTAGCCGTCCTTGACCACCACGAGCCCATCGACGATGCGGTCGCCCAGCACCTGCTCGGCCGCGGCCGCCATGGCCCCCGAGGCCTTCCCCGCCCCCACCACGGAGACGCGCGCGGTCGCGGGTAGCGGGACGTCGCCGAGGGCGCGGCGGACCAGCGGGTGGACGTCGGCGGCCCGCAGCGCGGCGTCGAAGACGGCGCGCGCGGCGCCGCGGAGGCTCACCGCCGCAGCTTCTGCAGCCGGCGTCCCGCCTCGATCAGCATGTCGTCGGTCTTGGGGAAGCAGAAGCGGATCTTGGTGCGGCCCAGCTCGCGGTGGGCGTAGAAGGACGAGCCGGGCACGGTGGCCACGCCGACCTCGCGGATCAGGTGCAGCGCGAACTCGTGGTCGTCGCGGCAGCCGTGCTGCTTCATGAAGTGCTCGGCCTCGGTCAGGATGTAGTAGGCGCCGCGCGGCGTGTAGGCCACGAAGCCCGCCTCCTCCACCCGGCCGAGCAGCAGGTCGCGCCGGGCCTGATAGCTCTCGCGCAGGGACACGTAGTAGGCGTCGGGCAGGCCGAGCGCGGTGACGGCGGCCTCCTGCAGCGGGTGCGGCGCGCCCACCGTGATGAAGTCGTGGGCGCGGCGTATTCCGAGGGACAGGTCCGGGCTCGCGATGGCGTAGCCCACGCGCCAGCCGGTCACCGAGTAGGACTTCGAGATCCCGGAGATCGTCACGGTGCGGTCGGCCATGCCGGGCAGCGTGGCGATCGGGGTGTGGCCGAGGCCGTCGTAGACGATGTGCTCGTAGATCTCATCGGTGATCGCGAGCAGGTCGTGCTTCAGGCAGAGATCGGCGATCACCTGCAGCTCGGCCCGCGAGAAGACCTTGCCGGACGGGTTGTTCGGGCTGTTGAACACGATCGCGCGCGTCCGCTCGGTGACCGCGCGGGCGAGCCGGTCGGGGTCGAACGAGAAGTCGGGCGGCTCGAGCGGCACGAAGATCGGCTCGGCGCCCGCGATGATGCAGCCCGGGCCGTAGTTCTCGTAGAACGGCTCGAAGATGATGACCTGGTCGCCCGGGTTCAGCACCGCCAGGAGCGTGGCCAGCATGGTCTCGGTCGAGCCGCAGCACACCGTGACGTGGCGGTC
>DATFYA010000153.1 GCA_035315345.1 Candidatus Methylomirabilota bacterium | reverse complement strand
ACCACGATCGCGGAGGTGAGGTTCGGGAGGATCTGCCGGAAGATGATGCGCAGGTGGCTCATGCCGAGCGCGCGGCCGGCCAGCACGAACTCGCGCTCACGGATCGCCATGGCCTCCGCTCGCACCACGCGGGCGTAGATCGGCCATCCGGCGACGCCCAGCACGAAGATCATGTTGACCAGGCTCGGGCCGAGCACCGCGATGACGGCAAGGGCGAGCAGCACGAACGGGAAGGTCAGCATCACGTTGACCAGCGTCATGATCGACCAGTCGAGACTGCCCCCGAAGTAGCCCGCGGTCAGCCCCAGCAGCACCCCGATGCTGGCCGACATCAGGACCGAGCAGATTCCCACCATCAGCGAGACCCGGCCCCCGTAGATCATGCGGGAGAGCAGATCGCGCCCGACCTGGTCCGTGCCGAGCGGGTGAGCGGGGACGCCGCCGTCCATCCAGGCGGGAGGCCCGAGGCGGTGGCGGATGTTGACGGCGAGCGGATCGTGGGGGGCGATCCAGGGAGCGAACACCGCGCTGGCCACGATCAGGAGCAGGACGAAGCCGGCCGCGAGGCCCCAGCGGACCCGCCCGAGGCGCCGCAGGCTCGCGCGCTCCCGCGCGGCCGCCGGCGCCGTATCGCCGAGCGTGACCAGATCGATCTTCCCCTCGCTCAGCGAGGTCACGCGCCGGTCCGGATCCGCGGATCGATGAACGCGACGGCGAGATCCACGATGAGGTTCACCGAGACGATGACCAGCGCGAGCAGGATCACCGCGCACTGGACCACCGGGAAGTCCTGGTTGCGGATCGACTCCACCGTGAGGGTCGCCACCCCCGGCCACGCGAAGACGGTCTCGGTGATGATGGCGCCGCCCAGGAGCTGGCCGAACTGCAGCCCGATCACGGTGATGACCGGGATGCACGCGTTCCGGAACGCGTGCTTGATCACCACCCTCGATTCGGCCACGCCCTTGGCCCGCGCGGTCTTGATGAAGTCCATGTTCATGACCTCGATCACCCCGGAGCGAACCAGGCGCATGGTGATCGGCGCCAGTGTCGCCCCCAGGCAGAACGACGGCATGAGGAAGTTCTCCCAGGAGTCGTAGCCCGAGGCGGGCAGCAGCTTGAGCCGCACCGAGAACACGATGATCATCATGATGCCGAGCCAGAACAGGGGGGTGGCCTGGCCCGCCACCGCGACCGTCGTGCACAGGTTGTCCACCCACGAGTGTCGCTTGAGCGCCGCGAGGATCCCCAGTGGCAGTGAGATCAGAAGCGCGACGACCAGCCCCGCGAAGGTCAGATAGATCGTCGGGGGCATCCGCTCGAGCACCAGCCGGAAGGCGGGCGTGTCGGCGTACCAGGACTTGCCGAAGTTGCCCACGACCGCGTTCGACAGGAACTTCCAGTACTGGACGTAGAGCGGCCGGTCGAGCCCGAGGAGATGGCGGTAGCGCTCGAACTCCTCCTTGCCCGCGTTCTGCGGCAGCAGGAGTAGCACCGGGTCGCCGAGCACGTGCAGGATCGCGAAGGCGAGAATCGAGATGCCGAGGATCACCACCAGGAACTGCACGAGCTGGCGGGCGATGTAGCGTCGCATGACGGCGCGGGCCCGTCCCGGCCCCCCGCCTCGCACCCTCTCCCGTTGGGGAGAGGGCAGGGTGAGGGGCCCGGGACGGGGCGAGATCTCTACTTCTTCCGCGGCGTCACGATCCACATCCGGTCGACCTCGTCGCGGGGGGCGTCGTAGTCGACGCGGTTGCTGACGCCCCACACGCCGCGCAGCCCCCACTTGAAGAGATAGGCCGCGTCGTCGTGGATCATCCGCTGGGCCTTGGCGTAGATCTCGGCGCGCTTCTTGGTGTCCAGGGTCGAGCGGCCCTGGAACACGAGATCATCGAAGGCCTTGTTGCAGTAGTAGCTGTACGGCTGGCCGCACGTCATCACGTCGTAGAAGATCGCGTCCGCGTCGAAGATCGAGTAGTAGCCCCACGACCACTCGAACATCGGGTCGGGCTTGCTGTCCCGGACGAGGTTGGTGAACGGGCCGGTCTCCCCGATCATGCGCGCCTTGGTACGGATGCCGGCCTTGGCCAGGTCGGCCACGATGGCGTCGGAGGTCTGGATCAGCCCCGGCTCCACGATGGGCTGTCCGCGCATGAACCCCACCTCGAGCCCGTTCGGGTACCCGGCCTCGGCGAGCAGCTTCTTGGCCTGCGCCAGATCCTGCTTGTAGGGCTTGATACTCGGGTCGTAGCCGAAGGCCATCGGGTTCACGGTGGTGGCGGTGCGGTCGGCCAGGCCGTTGAGCACGTGCTTGATGATCCCGTCCATGTCGGTGGCGTAGTTCACCGCCTGCCGCACCCGCTTGTCCGTCATCGGGTTCGGACCCGACCGGCCGGCCTGGTCGAGCTGGATCATCGCGGTGCGCAGGATCGGCGACGTCACGGTCCGTGCCTGGCCCGACTTGTTGATCACGTCCATCTGGTCCGGCGGCACCGCCTTGATGATGTCCACCCCGCCCGACACCAGCTCCGCGATCTGGGTGGCCTGCTCGGGGATGATCCGGATACGGACGTACTTGAAGGCCGGCTTCGGGCCCCAGTAGTCGTCGTTGCGCTGGAGGAAGTGCTCCTGCTTCTTGTTCCAGCGCACGAGCTTGTAGGGCCCGGTGCCGATCGGGTTCTCCTGCATCCACTCGTGGCCCTTCTCCCGGATCACCTTCTCGGACTGCATGACCTGCGCGGTGAGCCGCTCGACGAACAGGGGATAGGGCCCGTCCGTCTTGAACCGCACCGTGAGGTCGTCCACCACCTCCACGCTCTTGATCTTGGCGTGGTTGCCGCGGGCGGTGAGCTTGTTCTCCGGATTCAGCACGCGCTCGAAGGTTGCCTTGACGTCCTTGGCTCCGAAGGGGGTGCCGTCGTGGAACTTCACGTTCGGCCGGAGCTTGACCTCCCACGTGGTGTCGTCGAGGTTCTTCCACGACAGCGCGAGGCTCGGACCGACCTTGCCGGTCTTGAGGTCACGCGCGGCCAGGTGGTCGAACACGTTGTAGCCGAGAATGATGCTCTCGCGAAGCACCGAGTTGGGGGGATCCCAGTTCTGCACGTCGCTCTGCAGCGCGTAGACGAGCGTGTCGTCCTTGGTCTGGGCCGCGGCCGGGGGGACGAGCCCCGCACCGAGGACGACGAGCATGGCGAGCCCGAAGGCGATGACACAACGCATGGATGCCTCCTTGCAAGGGATCGTGACGGCTAGCGCACGAAGGACGCCGGACATCTGGGTGCAGGAACAATAGCCGCGAGGCCGCAGCCAGTCAAGGTGTCCCGCGGTCGTGGCGGCTGTGCTAAAGGTTGGGGCGCGCATGATGACCACGCTCGAGACGCCGCGCCTGCGTCTGCGCCCGCTCGTCGCGAGTGACCTGCTCGACCTGATCCGCCTCGACAGCGATCCGGAGGTCATGCGCTACGTGGGAAGCCCGGCCGGCGTCCGCCCGCCCGCCGAGATCGAGGAGCGGGCGCGGACCCGCCTCCGCGAGGCCGAGGAGGGCGCGTCCGACCCGCTCGGCTTCTGGCGCGTGGAGGGCCGCGGCGACGGCGCCTTCCACGGCCTCGCCGCGCTCATCCGCATGCCCACCGGCCCGGACGTGGAGCTGGCCTACCGGCTGGCCCGGACCGCCTGGGGCCACGGAATCGCCACCGAGGCGGCGGCCGCCCTCGTGGCGCACGCGCTGGGCGCCCTGGGGCTGCCTCGGCTGGTGGCGGTGACCTATCCGGACAATCACGCCTCGCAGCGCGTGCTCGACAAGCTGGGCTTCGAGCGCCGCGGGCTCACCGAGTACAAGGGGGTGCGCGCGACCTACCACGTGCTGACGCGCGAGCGCTGGGCCCGCGACATTGACTTTGATCGGGCCAGCCCGCCATAATTGGCTGCTGTTCATGGCGCCTCCAGCACTCTTCCTGGTGACCGGTGGAGCGGGTTTCATCGGTTCCCACATCGTCGAGCGGCTCCTCACCGAGGGGCAGCGGGTGCGGGTGTTCGACAATTTCTCCACCGGCAGCCGCGCGAACCTCGAGTTCGCCCGCGGCCATCGCCGGCTCGAGATCGTCCGCGGCGACCTCACCAGCTTCAAGGCGGTCGAGAAGGCCATGCGCGGGGTGACCGCGGTGTTCCACCAGGCCGCGATGCGCTCGGTGCCGCGCTCGGTGGCCGATCCGCTGGGCGCCAACGCCTCGAACGTGACCGGCACCCTGCACGTCCTCCACGCGGCGGCCGCCCAGAAGCGCAAGCCGCGAGTGGTCTACGCCTCCTCTTCCTCGGTGTACGGCGACCGCCCCGACCTGCCCAAGCGCGAGGATCAGCCCAGCGCCCCCATCTCGCCCTACGCGGCCACCAAGGTGGCCGGCGAGCTGTACGGCTCGGTGTGGCACCGGCTGATGGGCGTCGAGACGGTGGGCCTGCGCTACTTCAACGTGTTCGGCCCGCGCCAGGATCCCAAGAGCGAATACGCGGCGGTGATCCCGCGCTTCATCCTGTGGGCCCAGCAGGGCCAGCCGCTGCAGGTGCACGGCGACGGCACGCAGTCGCGCGACTTCACCTACATCGACAACGTGGTCGCGGCCAACCTGCTCGCGGCGCGGGCCGACGCGGCGAAGGTCTCCGGTCGGGCCTACAACGTGGGCTGCGGCAGCCGCACGAGCCTGCTCGAGATCATCGCCAAGCTCGAGCGGATGCTCGGCAAGCCGATCAAGCGCAAGCACTCGCCGGGCCGCGCCGGCGACGTCCCACACACCCTGGCCGACGTGAGCGCGGGCAAGCGCGACCTCGGCTACGATCCGGTGGTCGACTTCGACGAGGGCCTGCGGCGCACCGTCGAGTTCTTCACGGGGAGGAAAGTCGGATGATGCGTTTGCTCCTGGCCGTCCTGATCGCCGCGTTCGCCGCGGCGCCCGCCGTCACGCTCGCCCAGGCCCCGAACGGCCTGGTGATCCAGGTGGCCACCGAGCCGCCCGGCCTCGATCTGACCTCCAACCCGTCGTCGGCGATCGCGGCGGTGGTCTTCGACAACGTGCAGGAGGGCCTGATCAAGATCGACCGTCACGGCAAGATGGTGCCGTGGCTGGCCGAGCGCTGGTACACGAGCGACAGCAAGAACTACACGTTCTTCCTCCGCAAGGGCGTGCGCTTCCACAACGGACGCGAGCTGAAGGCCTCCGACGTGAAGTTCGCGCTCGACCGGGCGGTGAACCCGGAGACCAAGCATCCCTACCGCGTGCAGTACGACGTCATCCAGGACGTCATCGTGAAGGACGACTACACGGTGACGGTGGCGCTCAAGCGGGTGGACGCGACGTTCCTCTACACGGTGGCCCGGCAGGGCTCGGTGATCTATCCGAGAGAAGCGGTGGACACGCTCAAGAGCCAGCCGATGGGCACGGGCCCCTTCACGGTGGCCGAGTGGGTGCGGGGCGACCGCATCGTGCTGACGAAGAACAAGGACTACTGGGTGAAGGGTCTGCCCAAGCTCGACCGGGTGGTGTACCGCTTCATCCCCGACCCGAACGCGGCCCTGGCCGCGCTCAAGGCCGGCGACATCGACGTCTCCGCCTTCGGCATCGGCCCGGAGAGCGTCGACGAGCTGAAGAAGGACGCGCGCTTCCAGGTCATCGTGGGCGACACCACCAACGACGTCACGCTGTCGATGAACAACAGCAAGAAGCCTTACTCGGACAAGCGGGTGCGGCTGGCCATCACCCACGCCATCAACAAGGAAGAGGTCCTGAAGGGGGCGATGTTCGGGTACGGCAAGGTCCTCGGCTCCAACGTGGATCCCACCAACCCCTACTACGTGGACGTCTCCAAGCGGGTGGGCTACGATCCGGTCAAGGCCAAGAAGCTCCTCGCGGATGCCGGCTACCCCAACGGCTTCGAGGCCGTCTTCAAGGTCGCGCCGCAGTACTACTACACGGTGCGCTCCGCCGAGGTGGTCAGCAGCCAGCTCGCCAAGGTGGGCATTCGCGCCAGCATCCAGCAGATCGAGTGGGGCCAGTGGCTGTCGCAGGTGTTCTGCCTGGCCCCGTGCACGAACCCCGACTACGACATGTCGATCATCGGCCACGCCGAGGCCTTCGACATCGGCAACTTCGCGAACCCGAAGTACTACTTCCGCTGGGACAGCCCCGAGTTCCAGAAGCTCTTCCGCGCCTCGGAGTCGGCGCCCGACGACAAGACGCGCCGCGAGCTCTACGTGAAGATGCAGGACATGCTCGCCGACGAGGCGCCGGCGGTCTGGCTCTACATGCACCCGCGGCTCGTGGTCACCAAGAAGGGCGTGACCGGCATCTGGAAGGACCTGCCGCTGCCGGTGCTCGACCTGTCCGAGGTGGCCTGGCAGAAGTAAGCGGTTGCATCGCTACGTCCTCCGGAGGGTGGCGGCGCTGGCCGCCACCCTCCTTTTCGTCTCGCTCCTGGTGTTCGTGGTCGTGCGGGTGCTCCCCGGCGACCCCGCCCTCATCATCCTCGGCCTCGAGGCCAACGCGGACTCGGTGGCACGCGTGCGGCGAGAGCTGGGCCTCGACCAGCCCATCACCGTGCAGTACGCCCACTGGGTGACCCGCGCCCTGTCCGGCGACCTCGGCCGCTCGATCCAGTACGACCTGCCGGTGGCCACGCTGATCCTCTCGCGCCTCACCGTGACCCTGCCGCTGACCCTGCTGGCCGCGGCCCTGATGATCGCGGCCGCGATCCCGCTGGGCGTGTACGCGGCCACCCACCACCGGCGCTGGGGCGACTACCTCACGATGGTCCTGTCCCAGCTGGGGGTGGCGGTGCCCGGCTTCTGGGCGGGCCTGCTGCTGATTCTCTTGTTCTCGGTGCAGCTCGGCTGGGTGCAGGCCGGCGGCTTCGACGGCTGGGGGCAGGGGTTCTGGCGAGGGGTGCGCTCGCTGCTGCTGCCCGCGGTGGCCCTCGGCCTGTTCCAGTTCGCGGTGCTGGCCCGGACCACCCGCTCCGCGCTGCTCGAGGTGCTGCGCGAGGAATACGTGAAGACCGCGCGCGCCAAGGGCGTGGCGGAGCGGGGCGTGCTCTTCCGCCACGCGCTGCGCAACGCGCTGATCCCGATCGTCACGGTGGCCGGCGTCCAGCTCGGCCAGCTGCTGGCCGGCAGCATCATCCTGGAGTCGGTGTTCTATCTGCCGGGCCTGGGCCGCCTCACCCTGGCCGCGATCAGCGCGCGCGACCTGCCGGTGGTGCAGGGCGTGGTGCTCTTCGTGGCCTCCATGATCGTCACGGTCAACGCGGCGGTGGACATTCTCTACGGCATCCTCGACCCGCGCATCCGCTATGGCTGAGCCCATGGTCTCCCTCTCCCCGCCGGGGAGAGGGCAGGGTGACGGACGAAGGTCCCGCCGCTCCCGCGCCTTCCGCCACGTGACGTTCGTGATCGGCCTCGCCATCACCCTCGGGCTGGTGGTGACCGCGGCGGTGAGCCTCTTCTACACGCCACGCGACCCGCTCGAGATGTCCATCGCGGGGCGGCTGCAGGGCCCGACGCCGGCGCACCCGCTCGGGACCGATCAGTTCGGACGCGACCTGCTGTCGCGGGTCATGCAAGGGGCCATCACCTCGATCCTGGTCGGGGTCATCGCGGTCGGCATCGGCATGGCGGTCGGCGTGCTCTTCGGCATCCTGTCCGGCTACTTCGGCGGCTGGCTCGACGAGGGCTTCATGCGCCTGGTGGACGCCGTGCAGGGCTTCCCGGCGATCCTCTCGGCCCTGCTCCTGGCCGCGGTGTTCAAGCCCACCCTGACCATCTCGATGGTGGCCATCGGCATCGCCTTTCTCCCGGTCTTCGCCCGTCTCACGCGGGCCAGCTTCCTCGAGTTCCGCGACCGCGACTTCGTGGTGGCGGCCCGGGCCCTCGGGGCCGGAGATGGCGCGCTCATCGGCCGGCACATCCTGCCCAACACGCTGCCGCCTTTGATCGTCCAGGCCACGATCAGCTT
>DATFYA010000152.1 GCA_035315345.1 Candidatus Methylomirabilota bacterium | reverse complement strand
CCTCCTGCGCCCGGTCCTTGGTGTAGCCGTAGCGCTGCTGGAGCAGTCCGACCATCTGATCGGCCCGGCCTTCGGCCTGGTCGAGCTCGTCGTCGGTGAGCTTGCCCCACTGCTCCTTCACCTTCCCCTTCATCTCCTTCCACTTGCCAGCCGCGATGTCCTTGTTCATGACGGTTCTTCTCCTTGAAGTTTGGGTGCAGTTGGCCGCGAGACCGCGTCGAGCGGCTCACCTGGTCACAAACGCAAGGGACGTGCCGCGAAATCGAGAAGGTTTCGCGGTCATCAGCCAGGGATTTCCGCGATCGACGGTCCGGCTGCGTTCCCGGCGGTAGCTCCTACCCGGTAGAACCCGGCCGCGCGATCAGACCTCGGCGCCCTGGCGCCGCAGCTCGCCGCGCACGTCGTCCGCGGGCACGTCGCGCATCGCCTTGCTCTCGCGCGCGGCCAGCGCCGCGCTGACTCCGGCGGCCTGACCGGTGGCCATCGCGATCGGCATGACCCGATACGACGAGTGCGCCTCGTGCGTGCCCGAGATGCACCGGCCCGCCACCGCCAGCCGATCCACGCGCTGCGGCAGCAGACACCGGAGCGGGATGTCGTACCAGTCGCCGGGCGGCAGGCGCATCAGAAGCGTTCCCTTGCCCTGGGGATTGTGGATATCGATCGGATAGGTCCCGCGGGCGATCGCGTCGTCGAACTTGTGGGCGCCCAGGATGTCCTGCGCGGTCAGCGCGTAGTCGCCGGTGACCCGCCGCGTCTCGCGCACCCCGATGGTGACCCCGCTCTGGGCCACGTACGACCGCTCGAAGCCGGGCACGTACTTCCGGAGGAACGCGGCGATCTGCCGCATCTGCCGCCGCGCCTGCCACTCGGCGCGGGTGAGATCCCACACGCTGGTGCCGAGGACGCCGGTGACGCGCGTGCTGTTGACCGACAGCTCGCGCTCGTGCGGCGTGCCGAAGAACAGGATGTCCTCGCGGGCCAGACTCAGCTCACCGGTCGCGCTCGCCTGCCGGACCAGATCCCACAGCCCGTGGACGCCGCGCCACTGGTCCGGGTGGGCCTGCCGGTAGGCGGCGAACGCGGTGCGCTCGAACTCCACCATGCGGAACATCAGGGTCATGGGCTGGACCAGGTCGTCGCCCTCGCGGCCGATCTCGAACGGCGCCCCGGACAGGGCCGCGATGTCGCCGTCGCCGGTGGCGTCCACCACCGCGCGGGCCATGATCACGATCGGCCCGGACTTGGTCTCGAACACCACGCCGTCCGGGCGCGGGGCGCCGATGACTCCCGTGGCGAGCGCGTGCAGGAGCACGTGCACCCCCGCCTCGTCCAGGAGATCCAGCGCCACCAGCTTGAAGATCTCCGGATCGAACGGCACCACGAATCCGGTCTGCTCCGACGGCCGCAGCGAGCCGCCCGCCCCGTGAAGGCGCTCGAGCAAGCGCCGCAGCACGCCTTTCACCACCGGGTCGCCCGGTCCGTGATCTTGCGGCAGCAGGTCCGCGGCGGCGCCCGGGGCGGGTGCGCCGCGCTGCGTGTGAAACGACATCAGCGGCATCACGAGCGCGGCGGTGGCGTTGCCGCCCAGGAAGGCGTGCCGCTCGACCAGCACCACCTCCGCGCCCGCTCCCGCCGCGCCCAGGGCCGCCCCGAGCCCGGCCGGGCCGCCGCCCACCACCAGGACGTCGCAGTGCGCGGCGATGGTGGCGGTGCGGGGCGCCAGGGTGATGGTCTCGGGGTCCTTCGGACGCACGAGCGGAGGCATCGCGCTCAGGCTCCGGGTCCGCGGCCGCCCTCCGGGTCCCGGCGCCGGCGCTGGCCGTCGAGCAGCTGCAGGGCGATCTCGTTGGTGCGCCGCGCGCGCGCCTGGATCTCGGGCACCGCTTTCTCGAGACGCGCCTGGAGGTTCCGACGCAGGTCCCACCAGCGGTCGATGTAGGCGATGAGCTGGCCCGGATTGACGTGCTTGAGCGGGGGCATCGCGATGTCGAGATCCTCGAGGAAGCCGGCCACCTTGCTCGAGTAGGGCAGGGCCACGAACGGCACCCGGTTCAGCGCCGCGAAGATCAAGAAGTGCAGCCGCATGCCCACCGCGAAGTCGAAGTGCCCCATCAGGGACAGGAGCTGGCCCGACGTGTACTCGCCCTTCAGAACCGTGGCCCGATGCGCGTACGCCATCTTGGAGACGACCGCGTGCGAGTGCTGGGTGTCCTTGCGCCGGGGCTCCATCGGCACGAAGACCAGATCGGCCTCGAGCCGGTCCACCATGTAGTCGGCCGCATTGGCGAGGAGCGCGTGGTAGTGGGTCTCGTCGATATCGGGCGCGGCCGAGCCGGGCTCGCGCACCGACAGCCCGATCAGCCGCCGGTGCTCGTTCAGCCCTTCGCGATGGAGCGCATCGGTGGGCAGCGGCTCGGGCTCGAGCAGGAACGCGGGATCGGCGGTCACTTCGATGTCGCGGACGCCCACCTCCTCTAGCAGCTGGCGGGCGCGCCGCTCGCGCACCGTGACCGCGTCGGCGCGGCTCAGGGTGTCGCGGACGAGCGTCCGCGCTGCCGCGTCGTGGAGCGGACCGGCGCTCACCGCGTAGACCAGCACCGGCACGTGGTGCTCCTGGGCCATCGCGACCTCACGGAGGTACACCGCCGCGGCCTCGTCGTAGAGGATGCCGCCGCCCCCCAGGATGAACAGGTCGAGTTCGACGACCTCGGGCAACACTTCGTCGCGCGAGAGATCCCGCACCGGGATGCTGCGCTCCACCTTGTGCCGCGCCGCGGTGTCCTTGGCGTCACGGGAGAAGACGGTGACCTCGCACGGGGCGGCCGCGCGTAGCTGCGTCACGATCGACTGTAAGATCGCCTCGTCGCCCAGGTTCAGGCCGCCGTACGAGCCCGAGATCCCGATCTTGAGCACACGCGTCTCCGATTGGCTGGCCATGCGCCGAGTCAGGCTACAACTCCTGTGCCACCGATCACCTGAAGCGCCGCGTGCGGCGGCGCAAAGGCAAGCGCCGCGCGGAGCCGGCATTCGCCGACCTTCCCCTTCACACGTAGTCAGAAGTTCCCGGTCGAAACTCCTCGACAACGTGCGCGCGGCCTCCTCCCGAAGGCTTCCGGCGGCGGGCACGAGCCTTGCTATTCCCGACTGCATGAGGTGGCCGGGCTGGTGGTCCAGGATGACGACGCGGCGGTGGATCGTCGCCGCGGGCGCCCTCGTCGCGCTGCTGCTGATCGCCTCGGTGGTCGCGCTGTTCTTCATCGACGAGCCCCTCCGTCGCTACACCGAGGCGAAGATGAACGCGAGCCTGAAGGGCTACACGGTTACGATCGGCCGTCTGCACTTCAGCCCGATCAACTTCTCGCTGGATCTGCGCGACACCACGGTGGTGCAGAACCAGTATCCGGATCCCCCGGTGGCCAAGATCGACCGCCTCTACGCGAGCGTGCACTGGAAGGCGCTGCTCTCCGGCAAGGTGGTCGGCGACATCCTGATCGACCACCCGGTCGTCTTCCTGAATCTGCCCCAGGCCCGAGCCGAGATCGACGACCCCACCCCGGTCAAGGACAAGGGCTGGCAGGATGCGCTGCAGGCGATCTATCCGTTGAAGATCAACGAGCTGCGCATCAGCCAGGGCGACATCACCTACCAGGACAACGGCCCCTTCAAGCCACTGCGCGTCTACGAGCTGGACGTGACGGCGTCCAACATCCGCAACGTCCGCTCCGAGGAGGGCGTCTATCCGTCGCCGATGACGCTCACCGCCCGCATCTTCGATACGGGGTCGATCTCGGCGGAGGGCTGGGCCGATTTCCTCGCCGAGCCGCACGCCGCGTTCATGGCCGACATCGCGCTCGACTCCGTCGGCCTCGACTACTTCAAGCCGATCACCAGCCGCTACAACGTGACGATCGACAAGGGCGCCCTCTCCGCCAATGGGGAGGTGGAGATCTCGCCCGCGTACAAGTCGGTCAAGCTCTGGAACGCGACGGTGGACAGCATCCACCTGGACTACGTCCAGACGGCCGCCAAGGCGGACGTCCCCAAGACCGCCGCCCCCAAGACCGCCGCCCCCCAGACCGCCGCCAAGGAGGCGCTTGCGGCCGTCGACGAGTCACAGGCCCCGGGCGTGCAGGTCCGGGTGGACCGGCTCGACATCGTGAAGAGCAACGTCGGGTTCGTGAACAAGACGGCCAGCCCGGTCTATCGCGTGTTCATTGCGGACACCAACGCGTCGTTGACGAACCTCAGCAGCCTGCCCACCGGAGAGACCGCGGTGGCCGAGGTGCATGGGAAATTCATGAACTCGGGGCCGGCCAGCCTGAGCTTCAAGCTCTTGCCGACCCGACCCGGACCCGACTTCGACATGGCGGTGCAGATCGACGAGGCCGATCTGCGCACCATGAACGACCTCCTCCGCGCGCACGGGAAGTTCGACGTGGTGGCCGGCCGCTTCTCCCTCTACACCGAGCTCCACGCCAAGAACCGGCAGATCTCCGGCTACGTCAAGCCGCTCTTCCAGGACATGCAGGTCTACGACCCATCGCAGGACCGGGACAAGAGCGTGGTGCGGAAGGCCTACGAGGCGGTGGTCGGCAAGGTCTCCAAGATGCTGGAGAACCGCCCGCGTGATGAGGTCGCCACGAAGGTGGACATCTCGGGCCGACTCGACAACCCCAACACCAGCATCATCGACACGGTCGTCGGGCTCGTGGAGAACGCCTTCTTCAAGGCGATCCTGCCCGGCTTCGACGCGGAGGCCCGCCGCTCGCGCCGCTGAGGGTCCTTTTCTGATACCCTCGGGGCCATGGCCACGTTCACCGTCACGTGCCCCGGCTGCAACGGCCTCCTCACCATCGATCCGTCGCTCGAGGCGGTCATCGCTCACGAAGCGCCGCCCCGGCCCAAGTCGGGCATCGGCCTCGACGACGCGCTCAGCTCGCTGAAGGGGGCGGCGCAGCGCCGGGCCGAGCGCTTCAAGGACGAGCTGAAGGCCCAGGAGAAGAAGGCGCGGGTCCTGGACAAGATGTTCCAGGAGGGGGTGAAGAAGGCCAAGGACATGCCGGGCCGTCCCCTGAATCCGCTGGATCTCGACTAGTCGCCGTGGCGGGCGGCGAACTCACGACCGCCCTCCTCCGGCGGGTGAGCCGATCCTTCTACCTCTCCGTCGCGGTCCTGCCGAAGGCGGTGCGCCCGACCATCGGCCTCGCCTACCTGCTCGCGCGTGCCTCCGACACCATCGCCGACACCCGTCTGATCGAGCGCGCCGCGCGTATCGGGCATCTCGAGCGCCTGCGCGCGGCGCTCGACGACGGCGGCGGCTCGGTCGCCGCGGTGGCGGGCGCCACCGCCGGGTCCCAGACACTCGCATCCGAGCGCTCGCTGCTGGAGCGGCTGCCCGAGTGCCTGACCGCCTTTCGCGCGCTGCCCGGACCCGATCGCGGTCGGGTCCGCGCGGTGCTCTCCACGATCATCGAGGGCCAGATCCAGGACCTGCGTGTCTTCCCGGGCGAGGACGAGGGCAAGCTGGCCGCGCTGGAGACCGCGGAGGATCTCGATCGTTACACCTATCTGGTGGCGGGCTGCGTGGGCGAGTTCTGGACCGAGGTGCACGTGGCCCATCGCCCGCGCCTGCGTCGCTGGGACCTGCCCCGCATGCGCGCGCTCGGCGTGCGGCTCGGCAAAGGGCTCCAGCTCACCAACGTGCTGCGCGACCTGCCGCGGGACCTGCGTCAGGGCCGCTGCTACCTGCCCCGCCAGGACCTGGCCCGCCTCGGGCTCGAGCCGCGCGACCTGCTCGACCCGGCGCGCGACGCCGCGGTGCGCCCGCTCCTGATGGAATGGCTCAACCGCGCGCTCGATCACTACGAGGCGGGCTGGCAGTACACGTTCGCGATCCCGCGCCGGGAGGCGCGCATGCGCCTGGCCTGCGCCTGGCCGCTGCTCATCGGGCTGCGAACGCTCGACCGGCTGGCCGCCACGCCGGGCTGGCTCGATCCCGCGGTGACGCTCAAGGTGCCGCGCGTCGCGGTCTACGGTCTGATGGCGCACTCGCTCGGCACGGTGTGGTCCACGCGCGCGCTCGGGCGCCAGGCGCGGCGGCTGCGCGCGCGCATCCGACCGTGATCGCGCCGATCCCGGTCATCCAGGCCGACATCTTCACCACGCAGCCGTTCGCGGGCAATCCGGCGGCCGCCGTCCTGGACGCCGAGCACCTCGACGAGGCCGCCATGCAGCGCATCGCCGGCGAGATGCTCGTGCCCGGCACCGCCTTCGTGTCCGCGCCGCGGGGCGCCGACGCGGACTGGCGGCTCCGCATGTTCACCCCGAAGCGCCCGGTCGCCTACTCGGGCCACACCGCCCTGTGCGCGACCCACGCGCTGGTGGAGGCGGGCCGCGTGCCCGGCGCCCGGGTGACGTTCGACACCCCGGCCGGCCGGCTCCGCGTGGAGATCGAGCGGGGCAAGGGGCCCGCGCTCATGTGGCTCGAGCCGCCCCTGCCCGCCTGCACGGTGCCCGACCACGACGTGATCCAGATCCTGGACGCCATCGGGCTCCCTCGCGCCGGGCTCGCCGGCTGGGCCCGGCCGGCCGCGACGTCCGACGGGGACCTCCTGCTGCCCCTGCGCGATCTCGCGACGCTCCGCGCGCTCCAGCCCGACATGAGCCGCCTGGCCGCCCTCCGCAGCGGACAGAAGGCGCGCGGCGTCTGCTGCGTCTCGCGCGAGACGGTGGACGCCGACTCCGGCACGCACTGCCGATTCTTCGCTCCCCACTACGGCCTGCCCGAGGACATCGCGACCGGCTCGGTGCACTCGCCGATGGCGGTCTGGCTGCTGGAGGCCGGCGCGCTCGACGTGCGCGGCGACCGCACGCGGTTCACCGCCGAGCAGGGCGACGGCCTGGGGCGCCCCGGCCGCCTCCGGGTCGAGGCGACGACGGCCACCGGCCGCGCCACCCGCGTGCGTGTCGGGGGACGCGCGGTCACCGTGTTGCACGGCAGCCTGACGCCGGGACCCTGACCGCCGCGCGCGACGTCCGGAGCGGCGCCCCGCGGAGATCGCGGCCGTCAGTCCCGGACCGGTAGCCGGTAGAGATCCGGCGGGTTGATGCGGGCGCGGCCGAGCTGCGCGGCGAAGTGCAGATGCGGGCCGGTCGACCGGCCGGTGGTGCCCACCGTCCCGATGATCTGGCCCTGCTCCACGATCTGCCCCTCGGTCACCGCCACGCCATCGAGGTGGAAGTAGAGCGTGTAGAGGGCCAGGCCGTGATCCAGCGCCACCAGCCGCCCCGCGAAGAAGAACTCGCCCAGCAGCGCCACGCGCCCGCGGTTGGAGGCCACCACCGGCGTGCCACGGTCGGCCGAATAGTCGATGCCCGAGTGCGGCATCCTCGGCTGGCCATTGATGACCCGGCGAGAGCCGAACCCGCTGCCCGGCTTGCGGCTCGAAACCGGCTGGGTGAAGGCGCCCCGCCAGAGCCGCTCGGGCGACGCCGTATCATAGAGCGCGCGCAGCCGCGCGGCCTCGTTGGTCGCGCGCCGCTCGGCCTCCGGATCGAGGTCCACCATCGGGGTGGGCAGCGTGAGGCGTTGCACCGGGAAGCCGCCCGCCTTCACGGTGACGCTGCCCGCGACCTTTCGCGCCGTCCCGCTCGCGTCCACCGCGCCGACGCTCCAGGCCACCTTGCCGGGCTTCGTCTCGAGGTCCAGCCCGGCCAGGGCGGCGTACTCGGCCCCGTGGGGAAAGAAGACGAGGGGCCGACCACCCAGGCTGCCCTCGACGTCACGCGCGGTCCCCGCGCCGCTCACGAAGAGCATCACCACGTCGCCCTGCCGCGGCGCGGCGGGCACGATGCGCACGTCCAGCGGCGCAGCCATGACGGTCACCGGCGGGGCGCAGACCAGCGTTAGGAGGATCGCGGCGAGCCGGGTCGAGCGGACCATCGCTCGATTCTACTGCGAGGCGCCGGCCGGAGGGGCAGTCCGCCCGCGGGGCGGAGCCGCGCAGCCTAGGAGCCTTCGGGCCGCTGCTGGCGGAGAAACTGCTCGATCTCGGCGACCAGATCCGCCGAGGGCGGCAGCTCGTCCTGGGCGGGAGCGGCGGGCGACTCCTCCTCCTCGTCGGGGTGCCGGCGCTCGAGCTTGCGGACGTAGTCGGCGATCTTGGCGTTCTGGGCCACGATCGAGCTGAGGTTCTGATCGAACTGCTCGGCCGCCTCGCGGAGATCCGACAGATCCGCCTCGGCGTGGAGCAAGGTCAGCACGCGCGTGACCAGGGCCAGGGCCGCGCGCGGGTTCTCGATGCCGGACACGTAGTGCGGCACGTTCGCCCAGAGGCTGGCGGTGGGCACGCTGGCGTCGCGGCAGAGCACGTTCAGCACGCCCACGATGCCGGTGGGGCCCTCGTAGCGCGTCGGACGCAGCCCGAGTCGCGCGGACATCTCGGGATCGTGGGAGCCGCCGACGAGACGAATCGGTTTGGTGTGCGGCACCTCCGCGAGCAGCGCGCCGAGCGTGAGCACCAGCGAGGCGCCGGAGCGCCGCGCCAGATCGAGCACCGCCGCGCAGTAGGTCCGCCATTTGAGGTGCGGCTCGATCGCCACCCCCACGATGACGTCGCGGTCGAGCTCGGTGGGCTGCGCGAGCGAGAAGTCGGTGGACGGCCACACGATCTCGCGCTCGGTGCGCGAGCCGGGCTTGAACCGCACGTAGGGGCGCGACAGGCCGAAGTGGTAGAAAGTTTCCGGGTCGATGCTGGCGAACGGCCGGGACGACCACAGCTGGCTCAGGTAGCGTGCCGCGGTGGTGGCCGACTCCGCCGCGTCGTTCCAGCCGGAGAACGCCATGATGATGATGGGCCGGCGCAGGCCCGCCGGCTCCTCGTGAATCGTCAAGAAATCGCTCATCCGCGCCGCGGCCTCCTGGGCGGGCTCCCCCGACCTGACCGGAGCATGCCTGAGCAAGACGGCGACGGCAAATGGAAGTTGACCTCCTCGGGACCCCTCCGTATAGTTACGTGTCGTGCGAGACCAGCCGATCGACGGACTCTCAAGGAGGAACGGAACCATGCGGGCATGGCTTTCGCTGGCAACGGTCGTCGGAGGCGTCATGATGTTGACGGCGGCGTGCGCCACGTCGGAGGAGTGGGCGGAGTGGAGAAGTCACAACACCCATTTCGCGTCCGGCACGCACGGCATGTTCTCGCTGCGCAACAATCGCGACGGCTCGAATCCGCGGGTGACCCGGACCGACGTCGAAGCGGCACGGCAGGAGAGCTGGTGGGGCAAGGCGATCACGGTGAGCCCAGAGCAGATCTTCCAGAACTAGTCTGATGATGTGTCGGTCCCGTTCGAGCGCTACGGCCGCCGGGCTCGTCCTGGCGGCCGCGCTTCTTGCGGCGGTCACCGCGCCGGCCTTCGCGACGCCGGAGGACGCGCTGATGCCGCTCGAGAAGTACACGACGGCCAAGGCCAAGAACCTGGCCTCGGCCCATCGGTCACGGCTGCTCAAGTTCTCCGAGGAGATCTACAACTGCCTGCCCTGGCTCAGCGTGGCCCCGGCCGGGCTCGGCTTCCCGAAGGCCAAGGACAGCATCACCGACGACCGCTATCTCTCCACCTGGATCTACATCGACCAGCGCGAGGATCCTGCGTTCGCGGCGCTGCCGCAGGAGCGGCGCGTCTCCGCGATGTTCTCGCGCTACGGCGTGGACATGTTGCGGCGGATGGCCGCGCTCTCCGACGTGATGGACGACGGGGACGTGTCCGGCCTCTCGGTAGTGCTGTCGTGGCTGAAGCCCGGCACCAGCCGTCCCGGCAAGCAGCCGGTGAACGAGACGTTCGCGCTCTTCGTGGACAAGACCACCCTGGTGGACTTCCTGGCCAAGCGGGTGCCGCCCGCCGAGTTCGCGAGCCGGTCGAAGTTCACCCTCTTCGACGGCCTGGATCCGGTCGGACGCGTGCCGCTCGAGGTATGGGACGACTCGTTCAACTCCACCTTCAAGGTGGCGAACTACGACCCGCCCAAAGGGGTGCAGTGCCAGTAGCCTGACCGCGGTCTCCGCCGTCCTGCCTGCCCCGAAAAGTGCCGAGATGTCGTCAGTTTGACACCCCCTGGGGCTTCCGCTAGCATCGAATCCGAGCCATGAAGCTTCCCAATCGCCAGAAGACCCAGTTTTCGCTGGTCTATCTGTTCATCGCCCTCATGGTGGTCTTCGCGGTGCAGAGCTGGCTCCGCACTCCCGTCACCGTGGATATCCCGATGAGCCAGTTCCTGACCCTGGTCCGTGAGGGCAAGGTCCTCCGGGTGTCCCTGGGCGAGCGCGAGATCCAGGGCGTGCTGCAACCGGGCGCTCTGCCGGCGCCTCCCCCCGGTCCGGGCGAGAAGCTGCGGAAGCTGCTCGGGGCCGAGCACGGGACCATCGTGTTCACGACGGCGCGCATCCCGGCCACCGAGGACTACCAGATCGTTCGCGAGCTGGAGGCCGCGAAGGTGGAGTTCTCGGGCCGCATCGAGTCCACCTTCTGGCGCGATCTGATCTCGTGGCTCGTGCCCCTCGTCCTCATGGCGGCCCTGTGGGTCTTCCTGATGCGCCGGATGGGCGGTGGCCCCACCCAGGCGCTGTCCTTCGGGCGCTCCAAGGCGAAGATCTACGACCGCAAGGAGCTCAAGACCACGTTCGCCGACGTGGCGGGCGTCGAGGAAGCCAAGACCGAGCTGATGGAGGTCGTCGACTTCCTGAAGAACCCCAAGAAATATCAGCGCCTCGGCGGTCGCATCCCCAAGGGGGTGCTGCTGGTAGGGCCGCCGGGCACCGGCAAGACCTTGCTGGCCCGCGCGGTGGCGGGCGAGGCGGACGTGCCGTTCTTCTTCCTGTCCGGCTCGGAGTTCGTGGAGATGTTCGTGGGGGTGGGCGCCTCGCGCGTGCGCGATCTGTTCGAGCAGGCCAAGGAGAAGGCGCCCTGCATCGTGTTCATCGACGAGCTGGACGCGATCGGCAAGACGCGCGCCGGCAACACCGGCTTCCTGTCCGGGCACGACGAGCGCGAGCAGACCCTGAACCAGCTGCTGGCCGAGATGGACGGCTTCGACTCCTCCAAGGGCGTGATCATCATGGCCGCCACCAACCGGCCCGAGGTGCTCGACGCGGCGCTGCTCCGCGCCGGCCGCTTCGACCGCCAGGTGGTGGTCGACAAGCCCGACGTGCGGGGACGTGAGGCGATCCTCCGCGTGCACGCCCGCAACGTGAAGCTGGCCCCCGGCGTGGATCTCCAGGTGCTGGCCGCGCGCACGCCGGGCATGGCGGGCGCCGATCTCGCCAACATCATCAACGAGGCCGCGCTGCTCGCCGCGCGCAAGGGCAAGGACGCGGTCGACATGGCCGACCTCGAGGAGGCGGTGGACCGCGTGGTGGGCGGGCTCGAGCGCAAGAGCCGCGTGCTCTCCGAGAAAGAGCGCGACATCGTCGCGCATCACGAGATCGGCCACGCGTTGGTGGCCTCGTCGCTGCCCAACGCGGATCCGGTGCACAAGGTGACCATCATTCCGCGCGGGGTCGGGGCGCTCGGGGCCACCTATCAGCTGCCGCTGGAGGATCGCTACCTGCTCACCCGGAGCGAGCTGGAGGACCGGATCGCGGTGCTCCTGGGCGGACGCATGGCCGAGGAGATCATCTACGGCGAGATCTCCACCGGGGCCCACAACGATCTCGAGCGCGCCACCGAGATGGCCCGGCTCATGGTCATGCAGTACGGCATGTCCGAGCAGCTCGGGCCGATGACCTTCGGCGGCGGGCCGCAGGCGCTCTTCCTGCGAGGCTCGGGCCTGCCCCAGGACCGCGAGTACAGTGAAGAGAGCGCGCGGCGCATCGACAGCGAGACGCGCGCGATCATCGACCGCATGTACGACCGGGTGCGCGACCTCCTCACCGCGCGCAAGCGCGTGCTGGTGGAGGCCGCCGCCGAGCTGAAACAGAAAGAAACGCTCGAGGGCGACCGGCTGCGGCAGCTGCTGGCCGGTGAGCCCGTGGGGGCCTAGGGATGATCTCTCTCAAGCGCAGCACGCTCGCGTTCATGGTCCTCGTCACACTTGTGGTGGGCGCGGGGCTCGGCACCTGGGGGGCTGGCGCGGTGGATCAGCTGAGGCCGCTCCGGTCCGCGCCGGCCGCCACGCCCCTGCCCGCCGGCACCCAGCCCCGGGTCATTCCGGCCGCCCTGCCCGTGCCCTCCGGCAGCTTCGCCCAGGTGGCGGAAACGGTCGGGCCGGCGGTGGTCAACATCAACACGGTCACCCGCGTGAGCGGGCGCACGCCGGTCGAGGAGTTCTTCGGCGACGAGTTCTTCAAGCGCTTCTTCGGTGAGGCACCGGAGCGCCAGCAGGTGCAGCGCAGCCTCGGCTCCGGCGTCATCGTGGACGCCAACGGCATCGTGCTCACCAACGCCCACGTGGTCGAGCGTGCCACCGAGATCGAGGTGTCCACCGCCGACGGCAAGAAGCACAAGGCCAAGCTGATGGGGGTGGACCGCAAGACCGACCTCGCGGTGCTGAAGCTGCAGGGCGGCGGGCCCTATTCGGCGGCGGTGCTCGGCGACTCCGACCGGGTCAAGGTGGGCGACTGGGTGCTCGCGATCGGCTCGCCCTTCGGCCTGCAGAAGACGGTGACCGCCGGGATCATCAGCGCCAAGGGCCGCTCGATCGGCCAGGGCCCGTTCGACGATTTCCTGCAGACCGACGCGGCGATCAACCCGGGCAACTCGGGCGGCCCACTCGTGAACATGTCGGGTGAGGTCGTCGGCATCAACAGCGCGATCCTCTCGCGCACCGGCGGCAACGTGGGCATCGGCTTCTCGATCCCGGTGAACATGGCCAAGCAGATCTACACGGAGCTGGCCGCCAAGGGCAAGATCACCCGCGGCTGGCTCGGCGTGTCGATCCAGCCGCTCACCCCCGACCTGGCCAAGGGCTTCGGCCTCAAGGAGCCGAGCGGCGTGCTGATCTCCGACGTGGTCCAGGACAGCCCGGCCGCCACGGCCGGGATCGCGTCGGGCGACATCATCATCGAGTTCGACAAGAAGAAGGTCGAGTCGCCCCAGGAGCTGCAGAAGGCGGTGGCGGCCACCCAGCCCGGCCGCGCGGTGCCGCTGAAAGTCTGGCGCGACAAGAGCGAGAAGATGCTCGAGATCAAGATCGGCGAGACGCCCGACGAGACCGTCGCGCTCAAGTCCACCAACAAGGGGAAGAGCCTGCTGGGCCTCGACGTGCGGCCGATCACTCCCGAGCTGGCGCGCCAGCTCAACCTGCGCAACCCGGAAGGCGTGATCGTCTTCCAGGTCGACGAGGACAGCGCCGCCTCCGAGGCCGGCGTGCAGCGCGGCGACGTCATCCGCGAGGTGAACCGCCAGCGGGTGCGGAGCCTGCAGGACTTCGAGAAGGCCACGAAGGACGTGAAGGACGGCGACCGCGTGACGGTGCTCCTCCAGCGCGGACCGCAATCCCTCTACGTAGCGTTTACAGTAGCGCGCGGGTGAGGGCGGCGATCAGGGGCCCTCTGGTCGATCGGCGGCGTCCCGGGGCTGAGGGGGGCGAGAAGGGGTCAGCTGCGAGGCGGCGCCCGAAGGCCGGGCGCGAGGCGTAGTCTCTCTACGTTGAGCGCCCCGGCCGAGGGCGCCAGCGACGCAGATGGTCCCTTATCGACCCCCTCAGCCTTAGCGGCCGCCGGTGACGGCCAGGGTGTGGCCGGTGATATACGTCGCCTCGTCGGAGGCGAGGAAGAGGACCGCGTCGGCGACCTCGGTCGGCGTGCCCAGTCGGCGCAGTGGCGTCATCCGATTCGGGCTGTACTCCACCGTCTCGTTGAGCCGACGCAAGCCCTCCCCCACCCGCTCGGTGTCGATCGGCCCGGGCGCCACCGCGTTGACGTTGATGCCGTGCTCGGCCAGCTCCAGGGCGACGTCGCGGATGAAGCCGTGCACGCCGGCCTTGGCCGCCGAGTAGGCCGAGCCGCCCTGGTAGTAGGCGGTCCACGGCGTGCCCTCGCGCGCGCCCGAGGACAGGCACACGATGCGGCCATAGCGTCGCTTCATCATGTGCGGCACCGCGGCGCGGGTGCAGAGGAAGGTCGAGCGCAGGTTGAGCCGGAGCGTGAAGTCCCAGTCCGCCGCGGTCATCTCCCAGATGCGCGCGTTGCGGCTGCCGCCCACGTTGTTGACGAGGATGTCCAGGCGCCCCCAGCGAGCGACCGCGGTCTCGATGAGGCGCGCGGCCGGCTCCTCCTCGGTGACGTCGCCCACGGTCGACACCGTCTCGCCGCCCACCTGCGCGATCCCGGCCACCGCCCGCTCCAGGCCGGCCGCGTCGATGTCACCGAGCACCACGCGCGCACCTTCTCCGGCCAGCCGCTCCGCGATCGCGCGACCGAGCCCGTTGGCCGCGCCGGTCACCACCGCCACCTTGCCGTCGACTCGTCCCATCGCGGCGATACTACTGCAGCCCGCGATCTCAGCGCGAGAAGATCGCCTCCGGGATCAGCGCGGAGACGACGTAGTTCGGCACATCCACCACGTTGCTGATGCGGAGATCCGCGGCGACGCTCGAGATGACGTAGGCCTGCTCGCGGGTCCAGCCGCGCTCCTGGAGCAGGTCGATCAGGTTGAGCAGGGCGTTGCGGCACGCCAGCGTGAGGTTCTCCCCTTCGTTGACACCGTCCTCGCGGATGGGCATGCCGGTGGCGGCGAGGAAGCGCCGCGGGGCCGACCACTCGGGCGGCGCGAAGTAGTCGCCGTGCCGGAACCGCGGGCCGCGCGCCAGGGTCGGGCCCGCATCCTTGATCACCCGGAACTTCACCACCGCGGTCGCCCCCATCTCCACTGCGGTCACGCAGACCTCGCCGTCGCCCTGGGCGAAGTGGCCGTCGCCCACCGAGAACAGCGCGCCGTCCACCGCGACCGGCACCTGCAGCACCGAGCCCCTGGTCAGCTGCTTGACGTCCAGGTTGCCGCCGTTCTCCCGCGGCGGGATCGTGCGCAAGCCCTCGGTGGCCGCCGCGCCCTTGCCGGGCACCGCGCCCGCCGCGTCGGGGGTCAGGACGAGGCCGCCGCGGCTCAGCAAGTCCTGCTCGCGCCGGGCCCAGTGCGCGACCTGCTCGCGCGAGGGTGCGACGCCGATCACTCCCATGAAGGGGGCGCCGGGGATCCGCACGCCCGGCAGCTGCGGCGACGTGGCCCAGCCGTCCGCGATCTGCCAGTGCACGAGATAGGGCACCGTGTAGAGATCGCGCAGGAAGCCCAGCCCGGGGAAGATGCCGGTGAAGGCGTGCGGCTGCGGCAGGACGTCGACGAACTCGATCTCGAGCAGATCGCCCGGCCGCGCGCCCTTGACCAGCACCGGTCCCGTGATCGGATGGATGGCGCCGCCGTCCATCGAGGCCATGGCCTCCGCGGCCACGCCGGGCCCGAACTGCCCGTCGCAGCCGTCGCGCGTCTCGAGCACCACCTCCTCGCCTTCGCTCACCTCGAGGATGGGCGAGATGTCCGGGTGCCACCGGTTGTGACCGGTCCCGGGCTGATCGATCAGCCGCCTGCTCCGGTCGATCTCGACGCTCTTCATGCTCGCGGCTCTCCCGTCACGCGGTGACCTTCATCCAGTCGTGGGACTGCTCGAACGCGTGCGCGGCGCGGTGGATGGTGGACTCGTCGAACGCCTTGCCGATCGGCATCAGCCCGGCGGGCAGGCCGTCGCTGAGAGCCCGCACGGCAACGGTCATGGCGGGATGGCCGGTCACGTCGAAGGGCGCGGTGTTCGGCCGCATCCCAGTTGACGACCCACGCGGGCCAGCTCGGCGGGAGCCGGAGGCTTCATGCCCATGACGTGCTCCTTCCGTCAGGAGGCCCGGAACGCGCGCCAGCGCGCCTCGGCCTCCGCAAAGCCGGGACCGCGATCGATGAGCGGCAGGTCGCGGGCGCGGCGGGCCCGCTCCTCCTGGGTGGCGGTCTTGTCGATCTCGAGCGTCGCGTCGTCCAGCGCGACTCCGTAGTCGGCGAGCGCCCCGCGCGCGGTGATGAAGCCGCGCGCCACGTCCTGGCGCACCCGCTCCGGCTCGCGGGCCAGCGGGTCGCCCCAGCCGCCCCCGCCGCACGTCTCGAGGCGCAGGAGGTCGCCGCGCTCGAGCACGATGCCGTCGCCCAGGGCGGGCAGCACGCGCTCCTGCGGCGTGTGCGGGTTCAGCACGATGCGGCCGGTGCGTCCCGCGCTCCCGCCCGCAACCCCGTATGGCGCGACCAGCGTGTTCTCCATGCGAGTGGCCAGCTCCGCGCGCTCGGCGAGCACCCGCACGTCGCGCACCACGCCGGTGCCGCCGCGGTAGAGCCCGGGGCCCCCCGAGTCCGGTCGCACCGCGTAGCGCTCCACCCGCAGCGGGAAGTCGCGCTCCACGTACTCGACCGGGTAGTTCTCCTGGGCGATGTAGTAGATGACGTCCACGCCATCGGCGAACGGCCGCGCTCCGAGCCCCACGCCCAGCCCCTCGATGCAGAGGATCGGGCGTTGCCGCACCGGGTCCCACGCGCGGAAGTAGTAGAGCACGTAGACCGGCGAGCCCGCGGGAACGCGGCCGCCGTTGGCCTGGGCGAGGGTGCCGAAGATGCAGGACATCACCCGGAAGCGGGTATTGGCGCGCATGCCGAGGGGCGCCGGGAAGCGCGGCTTGAGGAGGCTCCCCTCGCGGGCGATCCACTCGTCCAGGTTGTGGAGCAGGCCCTCGTTGACCTCCAGATCGGCATCGAGCGACTGCAGATAGCGACCGAAGGCGATGCGCAGCAGCCCGGGATTGGTGGTGAAGTTGATCGGGCCGCGCGCCTGGTCATCGGAATTCGAGCCGTCCAGGCTCACGTGGTCGCCCCGGCGCTCCAGGGTGAGGTCGATGCGATAGGGCCGCTCCTCGCGGCCGCCGTCGCTATCGAGGAAGTCGTGGAAGCGCCACCGCCCCGATGGGACCAGCTCGAGGAACAGCTCGCGCGCCCGCTCCGCGGTCTGGGCGATGCATGCCTCGAAAGCGGCCAGCACGGTGTCGACCCCGTAGCGGCCGCACAGCTCGCCGAGCCGCGTCTCGGCCAGCCGGCAGGAGGCCATCATCGCGCGCGTGTCGCCCTCGACCAGATCGGGCAGGCGCGAGTTGCGCAGGAAGATCCGGTAGGCCTCTTCGTTCAGGTGGCCCTCGCGGACGATCCGCACGGGGGGCACCAGCACGCCCTCGTGGTAGATCTCGGTGGCGTGCGGCGAGATGGAGCCGGCGCGCAGCCCGCCGATGTCCTGGTAATGCCCGAAGGTGGTGGCGAAGCCCACCAGCCGGCCCTCGTGGAAGATCGGCACCGCGAACACCATGTCCTGGTGATGCTGCACCGCCCCGTCGGAGACATACGGGTCGTTGAACCAGTACACGTCGCCCGGCCGCATGGTCTCGAGCGGATACGTCTTCATGATGGCCTGCAGCATGCCGGGCCCGCTGCCCGAGATGTGGCAGGCCACGATGCGCCCCCGGGTGTCGAAGATGCCGACGAAGTAGTCCTTCTTCTCCTTGATGAACGGCGACATCGCGCACCGCTCCATCAGGAGCTCCATGTCGCGGATGGCCGAGCCCAGGCTCCCCCGGATGATCTCGAGCGTGATCGGATCGACCGTCGTCTCGAGTCGAGCGGGCTCAGCCATGCGAACGCTCCTCGCGCATCGGGCCATCAGGGTGCGCCCGAGGCCGCCACATTGTCAACGCGACCCAGGCCGTCGCGGACCCGCCCGGCGCGACGCGCTCATCGGCCGGCCAGCTCGGCGCTGCACGTCTCGTCGCCGGGATTGCGCGGATCGCCACGCTCCGGATAGCGACGCAGGATGTCCGCAGCCTCCGCGCAGTAGTTGTGGCCGATGGCCTGACGATCCCCGCGCAGGCGCTTGAGATAGACCAGGTGCCGGACGGTGGTCCGCACCGCCACCGCCTCGGTGTCGCCCCAGGCCTGCAGCACGCGGACGGCCCACGCGTTCGCGGTCATCTCGGAGTCGAGCGTCCCGCCGCAGGAGCGGCTCAGATGGTGACCCAGCTCGTGTGCGAGCAGCCACCGGGTGTCGCCGTCGGCGCCCAGCTGCAGGACCCGCGTCTCGCAGTGATAGCGGCCGAGGCTGCCGCTGACCAGCGTGACGTGGGCCGGCGGAGCGCCCAGGCGAGTGGTCGCCTCGTCGGCCAGGGCCTGCCAGCGTGTCTGCTCGGATGTGCGCATCGAGGCGCAGCCGGTCAGGACGAGCGCGAGCGTCACGAGCCCGAGGCGCGCCGCGGCCACGATGGCCGCTCCTATGCCGTCTGCGCCGCCGCCCCGCGCTCCCCCACCCCGCGCACCGCCGTCTCGCGTCCCACCACGAGATTGTGGGCGGCGTCGACGCGCGCGTGGAACCCCGGGGCGATCAGCGGAGTGGCGTCGCTCTGCTCGACGATCGCCGGCCCGGTGAGAGTCATGCCCGGGCCGAGCCGGTCGCGCGCGTAGGAGGGCGTGTCGAGGAAGCCGGCACCCCGGAAATACACCGGGCGGCTCCCGACGCGGGCTTCCGCGAGGCGCCCCACCCCGGCCGCCGGCACGTGAGGGGCGCGACGCGGGAGGGCTCCGACCGCGGTGAGCCGCAGGTTCACCAGCTCCACCGGCGCCGACGGCAGATCGTAGCTGTAGAGCCGCCGATGCTCGGCGTGAAAGGTGCCGACCAGTCCCTGCAGCGCGACCGCGGTGATCGACCCCTCGCCGAGCGGGCACGTCAGCTCGAAGCTCTGGTGCTCGTAGCGCAGGTCGGCCGCGCGCTCGAAGCGCCGGCGCTCGGGCGGCACCTGCTCGCCGGCGAGCCAGGCCTGCGCCTGCCGCTCCAGGCCGGCCCAGGCCGCTTCGAGCTCGGAGACCGGGGGGCCCGCGTCGGCGAGCCGCCGATGGGCCACGCCCGCGGTCCTCACGAAGGTAGCGCGGATGTCGGTGTCGAGCAGGCCCCACGTCGACAGCACGCCGGGCCGGGGCGGGACCACCACCGTCGGGATCTCGAGCAGCTCGGCGAGGCGGCAGGCGTGCAGCGGGCCCGCGCCGCCGAAGGCCACCAGCGCGAAGCGGCGCGGGTCGTGCCCGCGCCCGACGGAGACCGTGCGGATGGCGCGCGCCATCGCGTTGTCGATGATCTCGATCACGCCGGCCGCCGCCTCCTCGACGCCCAGGCCGAGGGGCCGGCCGATGCGGTCGGCCATCGCCGCGCGCGCCGCGGCCACGTCGAGCGGCAGCTCGCCGCCCAGCAGAGCGGGCGGGATGCGGCCGAGGATGAGGTGCGCGTCGGTGACGGTCGGCTCGTGGCCTCCACGGCCGTAGCAGACCGGCCCCGGCTCGGCGCCCGCGCTGCGCGGCCCCACCGTGAGCCGTCCCGCGCCGGTCACCGTGGCGATGGAGCCGCCGCCGGCCCCGATGGTGTGGATGTCGACCATCGGCAGCTTGAGCGGGAACGGGCCGATCATCCCGTCCTTCGTGACTTCCGGTCGGCCCGCGCGCACCAGGCAGATGTCGGCGCTCGTGCCACCCACGTCGATCGAGATGATGTCGGCGTGGCCGGCAGAGTGTCCGACCGACACCGCGCCGACCACCCCCGCGGCGGGACCCGAGAGCACGGTCTGCACCGGCTGGCGCACGCACGTCGCGGCGCTCGTCACCCCGCCGTCCGACTTCATGATCAAGAGCGGCGCGCCCACGCCTTCTCCGTCCAGGGCCTCGCGGAGCACGCTCACGTAGCGGCTGACCGGCGGCATCACCGCTGCGTTCAGCGCGGTGGCCATCGTGCGCTCGAACTCGCGGAACTGCGGCAGCACCTCGGAGGACAGCGACACCAGCACGTCCGGACACTCCTCGGCCAGGATCGCCTGCATGCGCTGCTCGTGCGCCGGATTGGCGTAGGCGTGCAGGAAGACCACCGCCACCGCGGGAACACCGAGCGGGCCGATCTGACGCGCGAGCGCCCGCGCCGCCGGCTCGTCCAGCGGGGTGAGCACCGAGCCGTCGGCGTCGAGCCGCTCCGAGATCTCGAACACGCGCTCCGGCGTGACGGGCCGGGTCGGCTTGGACCAGCCGTACAGGTTGCCGTGGCGCGGGATGTCGTGCCGTCCGATCTCCAGCACGTACTTGAAGCCGGCGGTGGTCACGAGCGCGGTCGGCGGCGTCTTGCCTTCGAGGATGGCGTTGGTCGCGGTGGTGGTGCCGTGAAACACGCGCAACACGTCGCCGGGGCCGCGGCCGGCCAGCGCCAGCACCTTCCTCACCGCGGTGATGAACCCGGTCGACAGGTCGCCGGGCGTGGACGGCGTCTTCGCGACCCAGAGCGCGCCGGTGGCCGCATCGGTGAACGTGATGTCGGTGAAGGTCCCGCCGACGTCGATCGCGAGGGTGCAGGTCCTGGTCACGGGCCCGGCCATTGTAGACCCGCCGGGTACTGCGTAAAAGTGACCCCCGCCCCGGCCAAGCGCCGATCCGTCTGCTACACTTCACCCGGAGCGGACGAGGCGGCGCGGGCCACGGGCCGAGCGCCGCCGTGCCGTCTAAATAGGCGTCGCGACGAATGGAATACAAGGACTACTACAAAGCGCTGGGGGTCGACCGGACGGCCGACGACAAGGCCATCAAGACGGCGTATCGCCGGCTGGCCCGCAAGCACCACCCCGACGTCAACCGAGGCAACGCCGAGCGCTTCAAGGAGATCAGCGAGGCCTACACGGTCCTCTCCGACCCGGAGAAGCGCAAGCGATACGACACGCTCGGACCGGACTGGGAGCGGTACGCGCAAGCGGAGACCGGAGGCGGAGGCCGCTCGCCCTTCGAGGGGCGCCCCTTCGGCGGATCTGGTGGGCGGTTCACTCAAGGGGACGCGGCCGGGTTCTCGGACTTCTTCCGCACGATCTTCGGCGACCTGGGCGGCTTCCGTCGCGCGCAGCCGGGCGCGGGGCCCTCGGCCGAGTTCGAGTTCTCGGATCTCGGCGATCTGGGCGGCGGCTTCGGCGGAGGCTTCGGCCCGGCCGGCAAGGGCAGCGACGTGGAGGCGGGCATCCAGCTCACGCTCGAGGAGGCGTTTCAGGGCACGCGGAAGGCGATCTCGATCGAGCTGAACGAGCCGTGCCCGCAATGCGGCGGCTCGGGCAATGTCAACCGCCGCCCGTGCCCGCGCTGCCGCGGCGGCGGCTGGACCAAGGCCACGCGCAACCTGGAGGTCAAGATCCCGGCCGGGGTGGACACCGGCTCGCGGGTGCGCGTGGCCGCGGAGGGACCGGGCGGCGGCTCCGGCAACCGCACGGACCGCGGCGACCTCTACCTGCGGGTCACGGTGGCGCCGCACCCGCGCTTCGAGCGCAAGGGCGACGACCTGCACACCGACCTGGCGCTGCCGATGACGGTGGCGGCCCTCGGCGGCGAGGTCTCGGTACCGACGCTCAAGGGCCCGGTGTCGATGAAGATCCCGCCGGAGACATCGAGCGGCAGGACGTTCCGGCTGCCCGGCCGCGGCATGCCGCATTTGAAAGGCGACGGTGCCGGCGACGAGTACGTGAAGGTGCAGATCGTGATACCGACCGGGCTCAGCCCGAGAGAACGAGAGCTCTTCGAGGAGATGAAGAGGCTCAGAGCGGAGACCAACTGAGATGAGGCTGGACAAGCTGACCGTCAAGGCCCAGGAAGCGATACAGGCCGCGCAGTCCCTCGCCGACCAGGGCAACCACCAGGCCATCGAGCCCGAGCACCTGCTCCAGGCGCTCCTGCAGCAGCAGGAGGGCGTGGTGGGGCCGCTGCTCGCGAAGCTCGGCGCGCGTCCCGAGACGCTCGCGCGCCAGGTGCAGGCGGAGATCGAGAAGCTGCCCAAGGTGCGCGGCGGCGGCGGCCGGCAGTACGCCTCCCCACGCTTCGAGGGCATGATCACCCGTGCCTGGGAGGAGGCGGAGCGGCTCAAGGACGAGTACGTCTCGACCGAGCACCTGCTGATCGCCATCGCGCAGGAGAAGGGCGGCGGGGCCGCCCGCCTGCTCGCCGCGGCGGGCGTGACCCCGGAGGCCATCTACCGCTCGCTGGTGGACGTGCGCGGCAGCCAGCGCGTGACCGATCCGAACCCGGAGGACAAGTACCAGGCCCTGCAGCGCTATTCCAAGGACCTCACCGAGCTGGCCCGCAAGGGCAAGCTCGATCCGGTGATCGGCCGCGACGAGGAGATCCGGCGCGTGGTCCAGGTGCTCTCGCGCCGGACCAAGAACAACCCGGTGCTGATCGGCGAGCCCGGCGTGGGCAAGACCGCCATCGTGGAAGGGCTGGCCCAGCGCATCGTCGCCGGCGACGTGCCGGAGGGGCTGCGCAACAAGCGGCTGGTCGCCGTCGACATCGGCGCGATGGTGGCGGGCTCGAAGTACCGCGGAGAGTTCGAGGACCGTCTCAAGGCGGTGCTGCGCGAGATCACCGAGTCCAACGGCGAGATCATCTGCTTCATCGACGAGCTGCACACCCTGGTGGGCGCGGGCGCGGCGGAGGGTGCGGTGGACGCGGCCAACATGCTGAAGCCGGCCCTGGCCCGCGGCGAGCTGCGCTGCGTGGGCGCCACCACGCTCGACGAATACCGCAAGCATGTCGAGAAGGACCCCGCGCTCGAGCGGCGGTTCCAGCCGGTGATGGTGCGCGAACCCTCGGTGGAGGACACCATCGCGATCCTCCGAGGCCTGAAGGAGAAGTACGAGGTGCACCACAAGGTGAAGATCAAGGACGCGGCGCTGGTGGCGGCCGCGGTGCTGTCGCATCGCTACATCGCGGACCGCTTCCTGCCCGACAAGGCCATCGACCTGATCGACGAGGCGGCCTCGCGGCTGCGTATCGAGATCGACTCGATGCCCGCGGAGCTGGACGAGACCAAGCGCCGCATCATGCAGCTCGAGATCGAGCGGGTGTCGGTGGCGCGCGAATCGGACGAGGTCTCGCGCGAGCGCCTGGCCCGGCTCGACGCCGAGGTGGCCGAGCTGCGGGAACGGTCGGCCCGCCTCACCAGCCAGTGGGAGGCCGAGAAGCACGCGATCCTGACCATCGGCAAGACCAAGGAGGAGGCCGAAGTGGCCCGCGCGGCCATGGCCGACGCGGAGCGGCGCGGAGATCTACAAAAGGCGGCGGAGCTGCGCTACGGCACCCTCATGGAGCTGGACAAGCGCCTGACCGCCGAGAACGCGCGGCTCGCGGATCTCCAGAAGAGCGGCCGCATGCTACGCGAGGAGGTGGACGAGGAGGACGTGGCCGAAACGGTGGCCAAGTGGACCGGGATCCCGGTGACCCGGCTTCTCGAAGCCGAGGTGCAGAAGCTCGTGAAGATGGAGGAGCGCCTGGGCGAGCGGGTGATCGGTCAGCGCGAGGCGATCGTGGCGGTGTCCAACGCGGTCCGGCGTGCGCGCTCCGGCCTCTCGGATCCGAACCGGCCCATCGGCTCGTTCCTGTTCCTGGGCCCCACCGGCGTGGGCAAGACCGAGCTGGCCCGCGCGCTCGCCGAGTTCCTGTTCGACGACGAGCGGGCCATGATCCGCATCGACATGTCGGAGTACATGGAGAAGCACACGGTGTCTCGCCTCATCGGGGCGCCCCCCGGCTACGTGGGGTACGACGAGGGCGGCCAGCTCACCGAAGCGGTGCGCCGGCGGCCCTACTCGGTGGTGCTCTTCGACGAGATCGAGAAGGCCCACGGCGACGTCTTCAACGTCCTGCTCCAGCTGCTGGACGACGGCCGCCTGACCGACGGCCACGGCCGCACGGTCGATTTCCGCAACACGGTGGTCATCATGACCTCGAACCTGGGTAGCCAGTTCTTCCGCGAGGAGACGGATCTCCAGCGGGTGCGCGCGCTGATCCTGGACCTGCTCAAGCAGGCGCTGCGGCCGGAGTTCCTGAACCGCATCGACGAGATCGTGATCTTCCAGCCGCTCGGCCGGGAGGAGATCGCCGCGATCGTGGAGATCCAGGCCCGGCACCTCGTGAAGCGGCTCGCCGACAGGCGGGTCACGCTCGAGCTGCGCCCGGCCGCCAAGGCGCTGCTCGCCCAGGAAGGCTACGATCCGGTGTACGGGGCGCGGCCGCTCAAGCGGACCATCCAGCGGATGATCCAGGACTCGCTGGCCCTGGAGCTGCTGAACGGTACCTTCGGCGAGGGCGACACGGTGGCGGCCGACGTCGACCACGGCAAGGTCGTCTTCCGCAAGACCGCAGAGGCGACGCCGGCCTAGTCCGGGGTCAGGTCTTGCATTACGACATTTTTGTCGCTACGGCCGACGTCGGCGCGCGCCACGAAAATGTCGTAATGCAAGACCTGACCCCGTTCTAGCCGGCGAGGATGGCGGCGACTGCGCGCGAGAGCTCGTCCACGTCGAAGGGCTTGAGCAGGACCTGCACCCGCGTGCCCTGGAGGAAGCCCGCGTACTCGGGTGACTCCACGAAGCCGGAGATGAACAGCAGGTGCGGTCGCGTATCGGGCCAGCGGCGGGTGAGCTCGAGATAGAGGCTCGGCCCGTCGAGCCCCGGCATCTTCAGGTCGCTCACGATCAGGTCGTAGCCCGGCTGGCCGTCCAGGATTCGTAGCGCATCGGCGCCGTCGCGCGCGGTCTCCACCGCGTGGCCGTCCGCGGCCAGCACCGCGGCCACCAGCTCCCGCACCGGCGTTTGATCGTCCACCACGAGCACTCGCTTGGTCATCATGACGGTTCCTACCCGCGAGACGGAGCAAGGCCCGTTCCAGCGCGCCAGGGCTCGTTCCAGTACGCCACCTTATGCGTGTCGGCGCAGTTAGGCGCGATTGAGGCCGCCCGGTCGAGTGCCGTACGTTGTCGCTGGAACACGACGGACGTCCGCCTTCCGTCGCACAAAAACTTCCGGGCGCGCCGCGCGCAGATCGTGCGCGCCGCGGCACCTCCCGCGCGCTCGAACCGGCGACGCGCAGCGACTTGACACGGCGAGGAATGAGCCTAGTCTCCTGGCCAGCGCTCGGAGACCCGGGGCTGCTCGATCCCAACCCCTTCACCCGAAGGAGGTCCACCATGGCCCACTACCTCAGCGACGAGGAGCTGTCGCGAACGGCGCCCGCCGAGGTCGCATCGTTCCCCTCCCCCGTCCCAACCCAGATCGTGTCGAACGGAGAGTTCAACCCGGTGCCTCAGACGCGGGAGCAGCAGCGCGTGGAGGCGCGCATCAAGGAGCTGGCCGAGAGCCTGGGACCGCGGCACGGCATGGACCGGCGCCAGTTCCTCGCCTCGAGCGCCGGGATGGCCGCCGCGTTCCTCGCCATGAACGAGGTGTTCGGGCCGCTCTTCGACGTCAGCCGCGCCGAGGCCCAGACCCCGGGAGTGGCCAACCAGCGGGCGGGCGGGCTCGCCAAGCAGTTCATCATCGACGCCCAGACCCACTTCGTGCGCGACGACTTCAACCAGGCCGGCCTGCTCGACCTCGCCAAGTACGCCAAGCAGAACTGGAATCCCACGCTGTGGGGCGAGAACACGCTGGCCCGCTACAAGTTCGAGAACTACGTCAAGGAGATCTTCGTCGACAGCGACACCAAGGTGGCACTCCTGTCCGGCGCGCCCTTCGACGACCCCGCCTGGGACTTCCTCAGCAACGACCAGATGGCGATGGCGCGCGCCTCGATCAACAAGATCAGCGGCTCGCGACGTCTGCTCGCGCACTCGGTGATCACGCCCAAGCGGGCGGGCTGGATGGACGAGGTCGACCGCTGCATCGCCACCATCAAGCCCGATTCCTGGAAGGGTTACACCATCGGCGACCCGCTGTTCCCCTCCAAGCAGCAGTCCTACTGGCGGCTCGACGACGACAAGCTGATGTACCCGTTCTACGAGAAGATGAGCAAGTCCGGCATCAACACGATCTGCATCCACAAGGGGCTGCTCCCCGCCGACTACGAGAAGTCGTGGCCCGGCGTCTGGGAGTACAACACGGTGTGGGACGTGGGGAAGGCGGCCAAGGACTGGCCGAAGCTCAACTTCGTGATCTACCACTCGGCGCTCCGGCCCTTCCTGGAGACGCCCGACGACGCGCTCGCCGAGTTCGACAAGACCGGCCGAATCCAGTGGGCCACCGATCTGGCCGAGATCCCGTCCAAGTACGGCGTCCGCAACGTGTACGGCGAGATCGGCACCGCCTTCGCGAATTCCGCGGTGGCCAATCCGCGGTTCGCGGCCGCGTTCATGGGCACCATGATCCGCGGTCTCGGCGCCGACCACGTCATCTGGGGCACCGATTCGCTCTGGTACGGCTCACCGCAGTGGCAGATCGAGGCGCTCCGTCGGCTGGAGATTCCCGCCGACATGCAGAAGAAGCACGGCTTCGCCGCCCTGGGGGCCGCCGACGGCCCGGTGAAGACGCAGATCTTCTCCCGCAACACCGCCCGCCTCTATCGCCTCGACATGAAGGCGGCCCAGGGCGCCCTCACGAGCGACAAGATCGCGGCCATCAAGGCCGAATACGTCGCGCTGGGAGGCGAGCGCAGCAACGCCCGCTACGGCTACGTGCATCGTGTGACCGGCTAGGGCCCGCCTCACCGCGCCGATTGGCCGGCCGTCCGGGCCGCCGTTGGATGATCCGGGACAGGCCGGGTCGGAATCTCGACCCGGCCTGTTTGCCATCGAAAGGAGCACCAGCGTAAGCTGGTCGGGTTTTCCCCCATTCGCCGAGGAGGCGCCGGTGAGGGCATCGCGCGGCAAGGTTCACTACGCTTGGGTCGTCCTCGGCGCGCTCGTCGGCGTCATGCTGCTCGCCTCCGGCCTGCGGGCCGTCTTCGGGGTCTTCATCAAGCCGATGGAGACCACCTTCGGCTGGGATCGCGCCGCGCTCTCCGGCGCCGCCGCGGTGTCGCTCCTGCTGCTGGGCGCGGCCGGACCGATCGTGGGCTGGCTCGCGGACCGCTGGGGCCCCCGGCGGGTCATCATGGTCTCGGCCGTCGTGCTCGGCGTGGGCACGCTCCTCACCGCACGCGTCACCGCGCTCTGGCAGGTCTACATCACCGCCGGCGTGCTGATGGCGCTCGGGTCGGGCGGCGTCGGTATGTCCACCGGCGCGGCCATGGCGGCGCGCTGGTTCGAGGGGCGCCGCGGGCTCGTGATGGGGGTCGTGGGCGGCGCGATGTCGGCCGGCCAGCTCGTGATCATCCCGCTGGCGGTCTGGCTCACCATGACCTACGGGTGGCGCCAATCGTTCGTCTACCTCGGCATCCTGCTCTTCGTGATCGCGCTGCCCCTCACGCTGCTCCTGCGCGACGATCCCGCCCAGATGGGCCTGCGCCCGTTCGGGGCCGACGCGCCGCCCACGTCCACCGGCGCCGCGCCGACGCCGGCGGCCACGCGAACGTCGGTGGCCGACGCGATGCAGGTGCCCGCGTTCTGGCTGCTGGCCGGGACGTTCTTCGTCTGCGGCTACACCTCCAACGGCCTGGTGCTGACCCATCTGGTGCCGCACGCCGCCGAGCACGGCTTCAGCGAGATGCACGCCGCGCAGGCTCTGGGCGTGATGGGCGCCATGAACATCGTGGGCACGGTGGCCTCGGGCTGGATCTGCGACCGCTTCGGGCGCAAGGGGCCGCTCGCCTTCTACTACGGGGTGCGGGGCCTCTCCCTGCTCTTCCTGCTGTACGTGTGGAACGTGCCCTCGCTGCACATCTTCGCGGCCGTCTTCGGCCTCAACTACATCTCGACGGTGCCGCCCACCACCACGCTGACCGCCAACATCTTCGGCCGCTACTCGGTGGGCGCGCTCTCCGGCTGGATCTACTTCGCCCACCAGTGCGGGGCGGCCCTGGGCGCCGCGGTCGGCGGCTGGATCTTCCAGGCCACCGGCTCCTACTCGTGGGCATTCACCTCCGCGGCCCTGCTCGCGTTCCTGGCGGTGCCGCTGGCCCTGGCCATCAAGGAGGCGCCGGTGCGGCGGACCCCGAGCCCCGCTCCGGCCGGCCTGCCTGCCACGGCCAGCTGAGCACGCGCCGACGGACGCGGAGAGCCGCCAACCGGCAGGAGTAAAATGATGAGCATGAACGAGCCACGGACGTCGCTGGCGGCGCTGCAGAAGGATTTCCCGTTCGAGAGTCGGCTGAGCCTCGGCCTGCTGATCCGCTTCTGGGAGGAGCAGGCCGCCGACCCCTCGGTGCGCGGCGAGAGCGCGCGCGCCCTCCTCAACCGGCTGCGGCAGGTTCCCGAGCTGAGCCGTCCCATCGACGACATCACCCTGCTCGACGTCCACGCGCCGCTGGTGGACGCGCTGATGAGCGCGGTGTTCCCCGCCGCGTTCCTCGAGCGCGCGTACATGGGCGCCCTCATCCCGTTCACCCTGCGCAGTGTGTACGGCACCGCCGCCTTCGAGAACATCATGGGCGCCGACGGCGTGCTCTACGGCAGCCTGAACCTCGAGATGGCCGCGCTGAAAGACTTCCGGCTGCTCAACGCCTACGCGCTCGCCCTGGAGCGGCTGTACGGGATCGAGTTCCCGGTGGACTACCCGCTCATCCTGACCAAGCCGGAGCCGGACAGCGGCCTCGAGCGTCACTTCAAGATCCAGTTCGACGGCCGCTTCGTGGAGGTGGAGCGTCTGCTCCCGATTCCCCCGCTCTCCGACGACATGCGCAAGCGGCTGGCCGCGCAGGCCCTGGACCTGGACGGGCTCGCCGCGCTGATCCCGCCCGGGAGCGTGCGCTTCTCGGGCTTCACGGTGGTCAAGGCCGCCGACGTGACGGATCAGGAAGTGCTGTCGTCCATCAAGCGGGACCTGATCGACAAGGAGTCGATCGTCTCGAACGCGCGCTTCGAGAAGCTGCAGGCCAAGCTGCGGACCCTGTTCCGCCGCCCCGAGCTGCACCTGAGCCTGGCCGCCTTCGAGGGCGAACGGATCCTGCTCCTCAACTCCGGGCACCAGCTGCAGCAGGGCCACGGCTGCATCTTCGCGGGCTCCGCCCACGGCAAGATCAGCGACTACGTCGGCTCGGTATACGAGCGGGCGAGCCGGCGCCGCGAGCCGATCTTCGTGGAGGACGTGGCCGCGCTGACCACCCGCTCCGCGAAGGAGGAGGCCATCCTCCGCAAGGGCATGCGCAGCCTGGTGGTCGCCCCGTTGCACTACCAGGGCGAGCTCATCGGCATGCTGAGCCTCACCTCGCCCAATCCGGGCGACATCAACGCCCTTCTGGGCCCGCGCGTGCGCGAGGTCCTCCCGCTCTTCTCGATGGCGGTGCGGCGCAGCGTGGCCGACCTGCACTCCCGCGTCGAGAGCTTCATCAAGGAGCAGTTCACCGCCATCCACCCGGTGGTGGAGTGGCGGTTCCGCAAGGCGGTGCTGGAGAGCATGGAGCACGGCTCCGAAGACCACGAGCCGGGCGGCGAGATGGACCCGATCGTGTTCCGCGACGTCTACCCGCTGTACGCGGTGTCCGACGTCCGGGGCTCTTCCACCCATCGCGCGTGGGCCATCCAGGCCGATCTGCTCATCCAGCTGGGCCTGGCCCGCGACGTGCTCCGGGCCGCGCACGACGCGCGGGCTCTGCCCATCCTCGACCAGCTGACCCATCGCATCGACGGCCACGTGGCCGAGATCGAGGTCACCCTGCGATCCGGCGACGAGCTGGGGGTGATGAACTTCCTGAAGGCCGACGTGGAGCCGCTCTTCGACCACCTGCAGACCTTCGGCGACCGGGTCCGCGAGCGGATCGACGCCTACCGCACCACGGTGGACCCGGGAATCGGCCTGGTCTACGCGCGGCGGCGGGAGTTCGACGAGAGCATCACCATGATCAACGAGGCGGTGTCCTCCTACATCGATCTCGAGGAGCAGGCCGCGCAGGACATGTTCCCGCACTACTTCGAGAAGCAGAAGACGGACGGCGTCGACTACACCGTCTACCTGGGCGGCGCCCTCCGCGAGGACGGCAGCTTCGACCCGCTCTACTTGAAGAACATGCGCCTGTGGCAGCTGATGGTGGCGTGCGGGGTCGCGCTGCGGGTGGAGCGGCTGAAGGACCGGCTGCCGGTGCGGCTCGACATCACCAACCTGATCCTGATCCAGCACGCCCCGCTGTCGATCCGCTTCCGCTTCGACGAGAAGCGCTTCGACGTGGACGGCGCCTACAACGTCCGCTACGAGATCATCAAGAAGCGCATCGACAAGGCGATCATCCGCGGCACCACCGAGCGACTGACCCAGCCCGGCAAGATCGCGCTGGTGTACTCGCACGGGAGCGAGGCCGCGGAGTGGCGCGAGTACATCGAGTACCTGCAGCGGCTCGGCTATCTCACCCGGGAGACCGAGGACGTGGAGCTCGACGAGCTGCAGGGCGCCCAGGGCCTGCGCGCCCTGCGGGTGACGGTGGACCTGGCCAACCGCGAGCTGGACGTCCCGAGCAGCGCCGCCCTGCCCCGCGCCCAGGGCGAGAGCACGCCCGCCGCGTAGCGCCATCGCGCGCATGCGACGTTTGGGCGCGACGCTCCTCGCCGCGGTCCTGCTGGCCGGATGCGCCACGTCGGGCCCGCCGCGGCCCCGTCTCATTGCCGCCGACGCGACGCAGACGCCGCGACGCTGCTCGCCCGCCGATCCAGACCGCTGGGCGTGGTTCTGCGTGGTCGGTCAGGTGCTCTACGACGCCGCCGCGTTCTTCACCCCGGTCAACGAAGTGACCATGCGATAGGCGCCCGCTCAGCTGCCCATCACGATTCCGCCGTCCACGTTGATCGCCTGCCCGGTCATGTAGTCGGAGTCGGGCCCGGCCAGGAACGCGACCACGCTGGCCACGTCCTCGGCCCGCTCCGGCCGCCCGAGGGGGATGTGCCGGATGCGGCGCTTCCACGCCTCGCCCTGCCCGAGCCCTTCCAGGGCGCCCCACTCGCGGTCGATCTGCTCCCACATCGGCGTCTCGACCGCGCCCGGGCACACGCAGTTCGAGGTGATGCGCTCGGGCGCCAGCAGCTGCGCGGCCGACCGGGTGAGGCTGACCACGCCCGCCTTCGAGGCCGAGTACGGCGTCATGAGGTGGTTGCCGCCGCGGTACGACGCGATGGACGCGGTCGCGATGAGCTTGCCCCGCAGCTCCGAGCCGGGCATCAGGTCCTGGGTGACCATGCGCTTCGCCACCGCCTGAAGCACGAAGAACACCGCGCGGAGGTTCACGTCCATCACGCGGTCCCAGTCCGCCTCGGTCACGTCGAACATGGGCTGCACGCGGATGACGCCGGCGTTGTTGAACAGCACGTCGAGCCGGCCCCAGCGCCGGTACGGCTCGTCGACCATGCGCGCGATGTCGGCCGGCTTGGTGACGTCGGCCCGCAGCGCGACCTGGCCCAGCTCGCCGGCCAGCGTGTCCACCCCTGCGCCGTCCTGATCGGCCAGCACGAGGCGCGCGCCTTCGCGGGCGAGGCGGCGGGCGCAGGCCGCGCCGATTCCGCGGGCGGCGCCGGTGATCAATATCGTGCGACCTTCGAGGGTGGCCATCGCGTCTCCTTTCGTCGCTACCCGGTCAGGGCACCCCGAGCAGCTTGCGGAACTCCTCCAGCTCCGGCTTCGGCACGTCGGGCCGCGCCTTGAGGCGCGCGTACACGTCGGCGGGATTCTCCTCGATCAGGCGGATCACCTTGGCGAACACCTTCAGGAGGGTGCGGGCCTCGCGGTCGGCCTTCCGCTGGACGAGCGGCCCGCCCACCTTGCCGATCACGCGAATGACTCCGCTGTCGATCTCCACGAACGAGGTCACCGTGGTGGCGACCTGCGGCCGCCCGGTCGGGCTGGGCTGAAAGCCGTAGGCCAGCGCCACCACCGCGCGGCCCTTGATGTCGGGCAAGGCGGACTGGTACGCGCCCTGGGCCATCATCAGGCGCAGGCCGGGCTGCGCGTAGACCGTCCAGAACGTGCCGCGCACACCCCAGCCGTCGTCGAGCCACAGCGCGCCCTGCTCCTGCCAGATGCGATAGCGGGCGGCCTTGAGCGCGCGCGTGACGTGGCTGGCGAACTCGGGGTGATCCAGCAGGTACTCGAAGATCTCGGGGCGGACGGGATAGGCGTCGGCCGACTGCTGGGTCGAGACGAAGGATTGCCTGACGACCTCCTCGAGCCGCTTCCGGTCTCCCGCCGGCACCGCGGACGGGATGGGCAGGGTGACCGCCGCCTGCAGGGGCCGGAAGGTGCCCAGCGTCGCTCCGACGGTCAGGACGAAAGCGGCGACCAGGCAGCGGCGCCGCGCCAGGCGCGCCGTCGGGCGATCTACCAACCGATCGAGTGCGCGCCGCGACGCGGATCCGCGCCGCCCAGGCGAGTGCCGTGGGGGCCCACCACCGACGCGCACACCGCACCGGCCCGCCAGTCGTAGTCCGGCCAGTCGTTGATCACGTGGCCGAGCTGGGCCAGGGCCGCGCGCGTGTCCGGCGCGATCCGGGCCTCCACGTCGAGCCGGCCCGGCGAGTTGGTGTGCGGCCAGAACGAATCGGGGAACGAGCGGGTGGCCAGCCGCGGGGCTTCGATGGCCTGCTGCGGTCGCATCCCGAATGCGGTCGAGTTGAGCAGCACCTGCAGCATGGCCTGCTGCTGCACGTCGCCCCCGGGCGTGCCGAAGGCCATGAAGGCGCGCCCGTCGCGCAGCACCATCGACGGCGCCGGGGTCAGCCGCGGCCGCTTGCCCCCCGCCACCTCGCTCGCGTGCCCGGGCACGAGCCAGCCCTGCGAGCCGCGGGGCGAGACCACGCAGCCGACGCCGGGAACGACCGGCGAGTCCACCCCGCCCGGATCGCTGGGCGTCGCCGAGAACGCGTTGCCCTCGGCGTCGATCACCGAGACGTACGAGGTGTCGAGGGTCCCGGCCGCCGACGGCGCGCCGACCTTGGACGCGGCGCCGTGACCGTTGCGCACCGCCGCCTTGCCCTCCGGGTCACCCGCGGGCGGCATGTCCGGCCACGCGCGATCCTCGCGGATCAGCCCGCGGCGCAGGTCCGCGTAGGCCTTCGACAGCAGCGCCTCGGCGGGCACGTGCACGAAGCGCGGGTCGCCGTAGTAGGCCTCGCGATCCGCAAAAGCCAGCTTCATGGCCTCGACCAGGATGTGCAGCGCCCGCGGGGTGTTGTGGCCGAGCGCGGGCCAGTCGTAGGGCTCGATGAGGTTCAGCATCTGGAGGAACACCGGGCCCTGGCACCAGAAACCGCACGCCGCGACTTCGTAGTCGTGGAACGTGGTGGTCAGCGCCGGCGCCACCTCGGCGTGAAAATCGGCGAGATCCTCGTAGGCGAGCAGTCCGCCCTCGCGGGCATGGTAGTCGGCGATCCGGCGCGCGATGTCGCCCTTGTAGAAGGCGTCGCGGGCGGCCTGAATGGCGCCGACGCGGCCACGCTTGGCAGCGCGCAGCTCCGCGGCCACCATCTCCTTGATGGTGGCGGCCAGCTCCGCCTGCACGAAGAGCTGGCCCGGCGCGTGCGGCTTGCCTCCGGGCAGGAAGATCGCGGCCGAGGTCGGGAAGCGCTGATACCGCTCGGCGTTGTTGGCCATGATCGACGCCGAGAACGCCGAGGTCGGGAAGCCGTGCTCGGCGCACTCGAGCGCGCCGGCGACCGCGTCGGCGAACGACCGCGTGCCCCAGCGCTGCAGGGCCACGCACCACGCGTCGGGCGACGCCGGCACCACCGTGCGCAGCAGGCCGGCCGGCATGTCGCCGCCGTGCTGCGTCCGGAAGTACTCGGCGCTGGCGCGGCGCGGATAGGGCCCGACCCCGGAGACCTCGAACGTCTCGCCCGTCGCCGCGAGGTGGACCAGGATGGGGGCGACGCCCGCAAAGCTCACCATGTCGGGATGGACGACGCCCAACATCAAACCGGCGGCGACTCCGGCGTCGATCGCGTTGCCGCCAGCGGCAAGCACGCGCGCCGCGGCCTGGGCTGCGAGCGGATGGCCGGCCGACACGATCCACTGCCGCCCCATCACCTGGTTCATCGGGCCCGAGCCGGCCGGTGCAGCGCTGCGCTGGTACTGCGCGGAGTCGAGTGTCATGGCGCGTATGCTAGCACATCGGGCGCCTCAATGGCGGCGGGCACTTAGCAGTGCGCGCGGAAGCGCTCGAGGGCCTTCACGTGGTCTTCGGGACGGGTCAGGCCAGAGCCCATCGTGTTCACGCAGAGGTGCGTGATGCCGCGCATCGCCCGCCACGCCGCCATCTCCGGCTCGTGCTGGTCCGGCGCCAGCCGGGCCAGGGCCACCCGTCCCTCGATGCCGAACGTGGCCGGATCGCGGCCGGCCTCGCGGACCAGCCCGTGGAGGCGATCGATGGTCTCCTGCATGGCGGGGCCGGGCCGGACGGTCTGCAGTGTGATCCAGCCGGCGGCGAGGCGGGCCATGCGGCGGAGCACCGTCTCGTGCTCGCCGCCCATCCAGAGCGGAATGGGCCGCTGCACGGGCAGTGGATTGAGGCCGGCGTCGAGCACGCGGTGCCACCTGCCCTCGTAGGTCACCAGCTCGCTGGTCCAGAGCGCGCGCATGACGTGGACCTGCTCCTCGATGCGCTGGCCGCGATTGTCGAGCGTCTCGCCCAGCGCCTCGAACTCCACCGGGCTCCAGCCGACGCCGACGCCCAGACGCAGCCGGCCGCCCGAGAGGACATCCACCGCCGCGGCCTGCTTGGCGACGAGCGCGGTCTGGCGCTGGGGCAGGACGAGCACGCCGGTGACCAGCTCGATGCGGCGGGTGACCGCCGCGCAGAAGCCGAACAGCACGAACGGCTCGTGAAACGGGTGCCGGTAGTCGTAGGGGCTGTCCCAGCCGCCCGGCCGATCGGGATTGGCGCCGACCACGCTGTCGAAGGCGAGGATGTGCGTATAGCCCAGGGCCTCCACGGCCTGCGCGTAGTCGCGGATCACCGACGGGTCCTGGCCGATCTCCGTCTGCGGGAAGACAACGCCGATGCGCATGGCCTAATCGGCCGCCCGCCACAAGCCGCGCGCTTGCCGCCAGCACTGCGCGAGGGCCGTCACCACCGCGGGGGGCAGGGCCAAGGCGGCCAGGTAGAGCGCAGCGCGGGATTCCCGCGGGGCCAGTCGCCGCAGCTTGAGGAGACTCGCCCGCGCGTAGGCACGATCCTGCCGGTATCCGTAGTGGAACGCCTTCAACGCTGCGCCGCGGGCGATCTCGCCCAGGCGCGACGCGACCATCGAGCGGTGCTGCGGCGCGCAGAGGGCCCGGTGACGGCTCAGCACCGACACCGCCATCACCGCCCATTCGATCGACCGCCGCTCCGCGGGCCCGGACACGCTGGAAGCGAGATAACGCCACCGCACCAGCCGGTCCCGGAGAAACGTCACCGGGTAGTCGTGCGCGATTCGCAGATAGTAGTCGAGGTCCGAGGCCTCGCCACGGGTCGTGGCCAGGACGCCGGTGCGCTCCATCACCGCCCGCGGGATGAGGGTCTGGGCCGGGCACGCGACCTGGTTGCTGTCGAGGAACTCGTAGTAGAAGCGATCGGTGATCTCGGTTCCGGTCGCCGCGGCGAACCGCCGCCGGAGCGTCGGACTGTAGAGGCTCTCGCGCAGGATCCGCTCACCGTCGAACTGCACGCCGTCGCACACGATGAGACCGCTCTCCGGGTGCCGCGCGGCTACCGCGATCTGAGTCGCGAGCTTGTCGGGGAGCCAGACGTCGTCGTGATCCAGGAACGCGATGAAGTCGCCCGAGGCCGCCCGGACGCCGGTGTTGCGGGCCGCCCCCGCCCCCGCGTTCTCCTGACGGATATGCGTGACGGCCGACTTGTACGGCTCGAGGAGCGCCCACAGGTCCACCGTGGAGCCGTCGTCCACCACGATGACCTCGCGGCGCGGCCAGGTCTGGGCGAGCGCGCTCTCGACGGCCTCGATGAGCCACGCGCCGCTGTTGTAGGCGGCTATGACCACACTGACCAGGGGTTTCAATGCCGGGCGCTCCTCCAGAATCCGGGTGGCGGTCGGTCCGAAGCCGTGCGATTCTACCACCCCTCATCACCGTGAGCAGATCCCTGGAAGACCCCGGCAAGCACAAGCTGATCATCCTCGGCACGCGGACCTTCGCCGAGGAGGTGGCCGATCTCGTGAGCGACAGCGACGAGTACGCCCTCGAGGCCTTCGGCGAGAACTGGGAGCGGGAGCGCTGCGGGCGTCCGCTGCTGGGCCGCCCCGTCATCTGGGTGGACGACCTCGCGCCCCTCGCGGCCACCCACTACGCGGTCTGCGCGATCGGCACCCCGCAGCGGTCGCGCTTCGTGGACCAGGCCGCGAGGCTCGGGTTCCGGTTCGCGATCCTCCGGCACCCCGCCGCGCGGGTCTCGCGCACCGCGGGCCTGGGCGGCGGCTCCATCGTGAGCGTGGCGGCGGTGATCGCGGCCCACGCGGTGATCGGCGATCACGTGATCGTGAATCGCGGCGCCCTGATCGGCCATCACACTCGCGTCGGCGACTTCACCACCATCTCGCCGGGGGCCAACGTCGCGGGCTCCGTGGAGATCGGGGCGGGCAGCTACATCGGGATCGGCGCGGTCATCTCCGATCACGTCAAGATCGGCGCCGGCTGCGTGGTGACCGCCGGGGCGGTGGTGATCGCGGACGTGCCGGACCGCACGCAGGTCGGCGGCGTGCCCGCGCGCGCGCTCCGGACCCTCGGGGGAGACGCCTGAGCCCGGCCACCGGGGCGACGGACGCGATGGTCGGCAAGGAGCGGGTGGAGGATCTGGCGATCGCGGGCGGGCCGCCCGCGTTCCGCGAGTCCCTCCACGTCGGCCGCCCGAACATCGGTGATCGCGCCCGCCTGCTCGAGCGCATCAACGACCTGCTGGACCGGCGCTGGCTCACCAACGACGGCCGCTACGTCCGCGAGCTCGAGGCGGAGCTGGCCCGGCGGATCGGGGTGCGCCATTGCCTGGCGGTCTGCAATGCGACCCTCGGGCTGCAGCTGGCCGCCCGCGCCCTCGACCTGTCCGGCGAGGTGATCGTACCGGCCTTCACCTTCGTGGCCACCGCCCACGCGCTGCAGTGGCTCGGCATCGCGCCGGTCTTTGCCGACATCGACCCTCGCACCCACAACATCGATCCCGCGCACGTCGAGGCCCTCGTGAACGAGCGGACCACCGGCATCCTCGGCGTGCACCTGTGGGGCCGGGCCTGCGACGTGCGCGCGCTCGCCGCGATCGCGCGCCGCCACCGCCTGCGCCTGCTCTTCGACGCGGCCCACGCCTTCGGATGCTCGCACGACGGACGCAGCCTGGGCAGCTTCGGCGACGCCGAGGTGCTGAGCTTCCACGCCACCAAGTACGTGAACAGCTTCGAGGGTGGCGCGGTCACCACCGACGACGACACGCTGGCCGCGCGCGTCCGGGCCATGCGCAACTTCGGCCTCGCGGGCGGAGATCGGGCGGCCTCGCTCGGCACCAACGCGAAGATGAGCGAGGTGGCCGCGGCCATGGGCCTCACGTCGATCGAGGGCGCGGAGGAGGTCGCCGCGATCAACCGCGCTCACCACGCGGCGTATCGCCGCGGGCTCGCCGGCGTGCCCGGCCTCGCGGTGGTGACCTATCCGGACGGCGAGCGGCACAACCACCAGTTCGTCGTGCTCGAGATCGACGCGGGGCCGGCCGGCCTCCATCGCGACGACCTCGACGAGGTGCTGCGCGCCGAGGGCATCCTCGCGCGTCGGTACTTTCATCCCGGATGCCACCGTGCGGAGCCGTATCGGTCCCGTCCGAGCGCGAGCGAGCTGCCGCACACCGACGCGGTGGCCGCGCGAGTCCTGTCGCTCCCCACCGGTCCCGCCGTGGACGTGGAGAGCATCGCCCTGATCTGTCGGATCATCCGGCTCGCGGTGGACGCGGCCGACCGGGTGCGCGCGCACGTGGCGAACGCCCGGCGCGGCCGGGGCGCCGAGGGCGTGTGCTAACATGACGTCATGTCGCGGTCCGCTCCGCTCATCGGCGTCAGCACGTCGATCACCGTCGCCAAGCATCCCGAGCGCGCGTACCTGAACTCGGCGTACCTGCACGCGGTGCAGCAGGCGGGCGGCGTGCCGGTGCCGCTGCCTCCGCAGCTCTCCGCCGCATCGCTCGAGCAGCTGGGGGCCGGGCTCCACGGCCTGTTCCTCACCGGTGGCGGCGACGTCGATCCCGCGCTCTTCGGCGAGGCCCCTCATCACACGCTCTACGATGTGGCGCCGGCGCGCGACACCCTCGAGACCGCGGCGCTGACCCTGGCTCTGCGCCGCGGGCTGCCGGTCCTCGCGGTGTGTCGCGGCATCCAGGTGCTCAACGTGGCGCTGGGCGGCAGCCTCCACCAGGACGTCGGTACCGATCCCGGTACCGAGATCCCGCACAGCCAGACCGAGCCGCGGGACCAGCCCACCCACAAGGTGAAGGTGACGCCGGGCAGCCGGCTCGCCGAGATGCTCGGCACCGACGAGCTCGAGGTCAACAGCATGCACCACCAGGCGATCAAGCGTCTCGGACGCGGACTCACCGCGGTGGCGTGGGCGCCCGACCAGGTCGTGGAGGGCGCGGAGCTGGACGACCCGACCCGCTTCGTCCTCGGCGTGCAGTGGCACCCCGAGGAGCTGGTGGGCCACTCCGAGCCGGCCCGGCGTCTCTTCGCCGCTCTCGTGGCCGCGGCCCGCCGGTCCTGACCCCGCTCGACGAGCTCGCGCCGCCGGCGCCCGACCTGCCGGCGGATTCTCCGGTCGCGGCCGCGCCCGCGCGCCACTTCTCGCGGTGGGGCACCGCCCTCTACGCGGTGCTCACCGTGCTGCTGGTCGCCTTCTTCTACTATTCGTGGGGCTCGCCGCTCGGCAATCTCCAGCGGCCGGAGGAGTCGCTGGAGCGGCTCGTCTCCCGCGAGATGGATCTGGATCAGGCCTTCCAGCACCTCCCGCCCTGGGAGCGGCGCCTCTACGAGATGACCGGCTCCGATCCCGAGACCTTCGACGACGCGATCGCGCGCTTCGACGAGTTCGAGGACGACGAGCGCTCCGCGCGCACCGATCTCGACCTGGTGGTCCTGCTCGGCGAGGCGGGGCTGCTCGAGCGGACCGGCACCATGATCGAGTCCTTCGAGGACAACGACGCCGTCGCCGGCCAGTACGGTCGGTGGCTCGAGGCGGCCTACCTCGACGCCCCGCGGCCCGAGGAAGCCGTCGCGATGGCGGAGGAGATCCGTCGCGAGCTGCCCCGGGACTGGTTCACCGACACGCTCGTGCGCCGGATCGCCACCCGGGTCGACGACGCGACCCTGCAGGCCGAGGCGGAGGCCGGGATCGAGGAGCGCGGCCGCTCGCTCCTCGTGCGCGTGCGGCTGCTGACCATCATCGGCGCGCTGCTCCTCGCGGCGAGCGCGGTCGTGCTGTGGCGGCTCCTGCGCGGTCGGCACGGCGCCCGGGTCGCGAGCGCGCCGCTGCCGCCGCCGTGGGGGATCGCCGACGGCCTCGGCCTCTTCTTCCGATCCGCGTTCGCCTATCTGCTGATCCCGGCGGTGGTCGTCACGCTGTTGCCCCGCACCCCGGAGGGCACCGCGATCATGGGGCTGGTCGGCGGCCTTCCCATGCTGTGGTGGGCGCGGCGGTACCTGCACGCGCGCGGCCGGACGCTGCGCGGCACGTTCGGCCTGGGCCTCGATGCGCCGCCGGGCGCGGGCCGCCGCCTGATCGCGTGGAGCCTGGTGCTGCTCGCACTGTCGATCGTGGGCGAGAGCCTGCTCTCGATGGGCCTCGGCGCCCTCGGCGTCACCTCGCACTGGGCCGACGGATTCCTCGAGGAATTCCTCTGGGGCTCGCCCGCCACGGTGGCCGCCGGCACGCTCGACGGCGTCGTGTGGGCCCCCGTCTTCGAGGAGCTGGCCTTCCGCGGACTACTCTTCCCCACCCTGCGCCTCCGCCTCACCGGATGGAGCGCGGCTCTGCTGAGCGCGGCCATCTTCGGCATCGCCCACGGCTACGGCGTGCAGGGCTTCGCCGCGGTCACCTGGAGCGGCATGATCTGGGCCCTCGGCTACCAGCGCACCCGCAGCCTGCTGCCCGGCATGCTGGCCCACGCGGCCAGCAACCTCCTCGCCACCGCCAGCTTCCTCCTGCTCCTCCGCTTCTAGCGGCCGCTACGCGAGCGTGGGGTCCACCACCGCCAGGGCATCGCGACCCGCGGCGTAGGTGAGCTCGCGGATGCCCAGCACGCCGCGCAGAGTGTCGGCCGGCACCTTCATCGGTCCCGGGGCCGGCGCGGCGCCCGGCGCCGGCTGCGGGAACGCGGTGGAGCGCGCGGTGTGGAAGGTCACGTTGCCTTCGACCTTCTGCATGATCTGGTGGATGTGGCCGTTCAGCACGGTGACCGAGCCGAAGCGCTTCAAATAGCCGAGGGCCCGCCCCGCATCGTCGGTCACCCAGCCCCACTGCGGATACACCGCCCAGAGCGGCACGTGGGCGAACACCACGATCGGCGTGCTGCTGGCGAGGCCCGCGACGTCACGCTCGAGCCACTCGAGCTGCTCGGCGCCCAGGTTGCCCACCCCGCCCGCCTTGTAGGTGAGGACGTTGACGAGGCCGACGAAGTGGACGCCGCGGTAGTCGAAGCTCTGCCAGCCGCGACCCGGCGGATCGGTGGCGAAGCGTTCGAGGTATTCCGCGCCGCCGTCCGCGAACACGTCGTGCTCGCCCGGCACGTAGAACGTGCGCTCCACGCCCGCGGACTGCAGCGCCTGGCGGGCGGTGTCGAACGCGCCGGCCTTCTGCGCGTGGGTGATGTCGCCGGTGTGGATCAGGAACGCGGGCTTCGGGTCGAGCGCCCGGATGCGCGCGATCGCGGTCTGGAAGGTGGCCAGCACGTCGCGGTTGGCCTCGCCCTTGAACCCGAGGTGGGAATCGCTGATCTGGGCGAAGCTGAAGGTGGCCGGCGGTCCGGCCGCTTCCGCCGCCTCGGCGCCAATCGGCCGCGACGAGAGCACCCCGCCGCTCACCGACCACAGCAGGCCGGTTCCGGTCCACGCCATGCACTGGAGGAATGCTCGACGGTCGACGTCCACTCGCTCGCTCATGATCCGCTCCTCACGATGACCGTGCCGGTCATCAGTGGATGCAAGGTGCAATAGTAGGGGTAGGTGCCCGGCCGCGTGAAGGTGAAGGCCCACGTCTCGTCGGTGTCGAGACCCGGCGACCGGAAGGCGTTGTCGGTCGAGGTCACGGTGTGGGGATCGTCGTCGTGATTGATCCACGTCACGGTGGTCCCCACCGGCACCGTCAGCTCGGGAACGTCGAAGCCGTGCGCCTTGATCTCGACCCGCGTGCCCGCACTCTCCGCGGCCGCGCCCACGCTCGCGACCAGCAGCAGCGCCGCCATCGTCACGATCGTCGTCAAGATTGCTTTGGATGTGCCCATGTCCGGTTCCTCCTCGCTCCTGCCAACGCGAGAGCGCCGCCGCCGTTCCTCGATGAAAAAGATCGGCGGGTGGGAACGGTCGGGCGCTCCGCGCGTTGCGGTGGTGAATGGCGACGGTGGGCGACGATGCGTCGTTGGCACAGCGGCGTGACCGGTGCGTATGATCTCGACATGGCATGGGGGGAGCGGGCGGATCCGGGCCGGCTCGGGCGCGAGGCCCTGGCCTACGCGGACACGCTCTACCACCTGGCCCGCTACCTCACCCGCAGCCCCACCGACGCGGAAGATCTCGTGCAGGAGACCTACGCGCGCGCCCTCGGCGCGGCGCACCAGTTCACGCCGGGCACCAATCTCAAAGCCTGGCTGTTCCGCATCCTCCGCAACACCTTCCTCAGCCAGTACCGTCACGAGCGGCACAACCCGACGGTGGGCGGGCTCGACACGGTGGCCCCGACCGAACCTGCGCCGGCTCAGTGGCTGCGCGATGATCTCGAGCTGGACCGGCTGCGGAAGGTGGTCGGCGAGGAGATCGAGCGCGCGCTCATGAGTCTGAGCGACGAGGCGCGCACCGTGATCCTGCTGGACCTCGAGGGCCTCACCGAGTCCGAGGTCGCGGCAGTGGTCGGCTGCGCGGTCGGCACCGTGAAGTCTCGCCTCGCGCGGGCGCGGGCGGCCCTGCGCGAGCAGCTCCGGGACTACGCGCGATGACCTGCCACGAGGCCCGCGACCGGCTGCTGGACGCCCAGCGTGACCGGCTCACCCCGGAGGCGCGCGCGGCGTTGCAGGCGCACCTGCACGCGTGCGCGGCGTGCGCGCACGAGGAGCGCGCCGAGGCGCTCCTGACCGAAGCGCTCGAGCAGCGCCTGCCCCCGCACGCCGCCCCGCTGGCCCTCAAGCGCCGACTGGCCGCGGGCTGGCCCACGCCGGCCGTCGCGACACCGGGGAGCCGACGGCGCTGGCCGCGCTACCTCGTCCCGGCCGCCGCGATGGCCGCGCTCCTGCTGGTGGCGCTGCCGCTCGTGTCGCGGCGAGCCGACGAGCGCGACGCGGGCCGCATGGTCGCCGAGGCGGTTAACGATCACCTGCGGATCCTCGCGAGCCAGCATCCGCTGGACGTCGAGAGCGGCGGCATGCATCAGGTCAAGCCGTGGTTCGCGGGCCGCCTGGACTTCGCGCCCGTGGTGCGCTTCGAGGGCGATGCCGACTTCCCGCTCCGCGGTGGCGCGGTCGGCTACTACCTTGACCGCAAGGCCGCGGTCTTCGTCTTCGGCCGGCGCCTGCACACGATCTCGCTGTTCGTGTTCCGCGCCGACGGGCTGCCGTGGCCGAGCCAGGGGCTGCAGCGGGTGGGGGGCACGCAGGCCCGCGTCACGACCTCCCGGGGGTTCACCTCGGTGCTGTGGCGAGACGGGGAGCTGGGCTACGCGCTGGTGTCGGACGTCGAGCTCGCGGACCTGATCCGGCTCGCCGAGCGGCTCGCGCCCGGCGCCTGATCCGTCGCGTGCACCACCACGCCGCCCACCATGGTGAGCACGGGCGCGAGGCCGGCGATGCGCGCCTCCGCGCAGGTGAACACGTCGTCGGAGAGGGCGATCAGGTCCGCGCGCTTGCCCGGCTCGAGCGAGCCCTGATCGGCGTCGCGCCCGATGGATCGCGCGTTCCAGATCGTGAACGCGCGCACGGCCTCCTCGCGCGTCATCCGCTGGGCGAGCGGCCAGCCGGGATCGTCGCCTTCGCGGGGCCGCCGCGTCACCGCGGCGTGCAGGCCGTGGAACGGATTGGCGTCCTCGACCGGGAAATCGGAGCCGCCCGCGATGTAGGCGCCCGAATCCAGCACCGAGCGCCAGGCGTACGCGCCGGCGAGTCGCTCGGCCCCGAGGCGCTCCTCGGCCCAGCGCATGTCCGAGGTGCAGTGCGTCGGCTGCATGCTGGGCACCACCCCCAGGCGGGCGAACCGCGGAATGTCGGCGGGGGCCAGGATCTGCGCGTGCTCGACCCGCAGCCGCGGTGGCGGCCCGCCGGCCGCGAGCACGCGCTCGAACACGTCGAGCACCAGCGTGTTGGCCCGATCCCCGATGGCGTGCACCCAGACGTGGAAGCCGCGCGACACCGCGTCGCGCGTCAGCCGATCCACCTCCTCGGGCGGCACCAGCACTAGGCCGGTGTTCGCGGGGTCGTCGCAGTAGGGGGCGTGCAGCGCGGCGCCGCGCGAGCCGAGCGCCCCGTCGAGCCACAGCTTGAGCGCGCCCACCGTGAGGTGGCCGTCGCCGACCGACTCGGGCGCCCCTCGCTCGCGATACTCGCCCCAGGCCTTTCGTCCGGAGAGCGCCGCGAACACGCGGAAGGGAAAGCGGCCGCGGCCGATCAGCCGCGTGTACGAGGCCACCGCGCTCAGATCGAGCCCCGGCTCGTGCGCGCCGGTGAGCCCCTTGGCCAGGCACTCCGCGATCACCGCCTCGACCGCCGCGTCGAAGCGCGCCTCGGACGGCGGCGGCACCCGCGCGCGGATCTGGTCCTGGGCCAGGTCGATCAGGACGCCGGTCGGCTCGCCGTGCTCGTCGCGGAGGATGCGGCCACCCGCGGGATCGCCGGAGTGGCGCGTGATGCCCGCGCGCTCGAGCGCGGCCCCGCTGGCCCACGTGGCGTGACCGTCCACGCGCACGAGCGCCACCGGATGGCCGGGCGCGGCCCGATCGAGCGAGGCACGCGTGGGGAACCGCTGCCCGGGCCAGCGCGTCTGATCCCAGCCGCGGCCGCCGATCCACTCGCCGGGCGCCAGACGCGCGGCCGCCGCCGCCACCATCCGGGCGATCTCTTCCTCCGATCCCGCCGAGGCCAGATCCAGCTCGAGGCGGGCGCGCGCGAGGAGCATCAGATGCCCGTGGCCATCCACCAGCCCGGGGAGCACGCGGCGGCCGCCGAGGTCGAGCACGGCCTCGCCGACGGCCGGGTTGACGTCGGCCCGGCGCCCCGCGAAGGCCACCCGCCCGTCGCGCACGACGAGGGTGTCCACCACGGACGCGTCGGCGTCCATCGTGTGGATGCGTCCGTTGGTCAGCAGCACGGAGACGGCCGGGCGGCGCGGGCTAGACGAGGGCCCAGCGCGAGGGGCCGCCCGCCACCGTCTCCTCGCGCACGCGACCCTCGGCTCGGAGCTTGCGGAGATGCGAGTGCACGGACATCGCGGCCACGCGGTGCAGCGCGTTGCTCACGTCGGCGTAGATGATCTTCACGATCTCCGGGATCGCGCGCGGGCCGCCGCCGAGCGTCTCGAGGATCTGTCGCTCGCGGAGCATCCGGTGATCGATGAACTCGGCGATCTTCGCGGGCCCGTCCTCGATCACCGCCCCGTGGGCCGGATAGATGCGGCGGATGTCGAGCGCCTGTAGCCGGCGCAGCGAGTCCATGTACAGCGCGAGGTCGCCGTCCTCGTCGGGGATCACGGTGGTGGAGCCGTTGAGGATCAGGTCGCCGCTGAACAGCGCGCGCTCTTCCTTCAAGTAGAAGCAGAGGTGGTCGGAGGCGTGGCCCGGGGTGTGGATCGGGACCAGGCTGACCCCGTCGCCCTCCACCGTCTCGTCGGCGCGCAGCATCTCGACGTCGTCGGGCAGGCCCGAGTCGCGATAGATCATCTTCGCGACCGGCACGCCCGGGAACAGCTCGCGCAGCTGCCCGACGCCGCCCAGGTGATCGCGATGGCGATGCGTCAGGATGATGCGCTCGGGTCGCCGCCAGCCGCGCTGACCGAGATACTTCTGGAAGAGCGCCGGGTAGTCCGCTTCCCCCGCCCCGGTGTCGATCAGGATGGGATAGCGGCGGCCCACCAGATAGGTGTTGGTGCCGGGGCCGGTCATCATGCCGGGATTCAGCCCGAGCACGCGGCCCACCAGATCGCTCGGCGTGGCGCTGCGCGGAAAGTCCGGATCGATCCAGCTCATGGCCTCCGAGTGTAGCATCCCGCGGCGCGCCCTTGCGGGGCGCGGGCGCACCGCGGTATAAGCGTGCCAGATCGAAGCCGTCATCCCTGCCGTCGGAGGCCGCTCATGGTCCTGCGCTTTGCCCTCGTCGCCGTCGTCGTGCTCGGGCTCGTCGCGCCCGCGCTCGCCCAGACCGTCACCCTCAAGCTCGCGACCATCGTCGGGAACGACAACCCGTTCACGACCTCCGCGTACAAGTTCAAGGAGATCGCCGAGGCCAAGAGCGGGGGCAAGATCAAGGTGGAGGTCTATCCGGCCGGCCAGCTCGCGAAGAACGAGATCGTGGTGCTCGAGGGCATGCAGCTCGGCACCGTCGACATCGCGGCGGTGTCGCTGCCCTCCGCGGGCGGCAAGTTCGATCCCAGGCTGCTGGCGCCGGACGTACCGTTCCTCTACCAGAATCGCGAGCACGTGTGGCGCGTGATGGACAGCGCGGTCGGCAAGGACATGCTGAAGTACTTCGACCCGCTCGGGGCGAAGGGCTTCTGCTACGGCGGCGGCTTCGGGTTCCGCGGCGTGCTCTCCAACAAGCGGCCGGTGATGGTGCCGGACGATCTCAAGGGCCAGACCATCCGGGTCCCGCCCATCCCGACCCTCGTCGAGGTGTTCAAGCAGTTCGGCGCCAACCCGGTGCCGATGATCTGGGGCGAGGTGTACATGGCGGTGCGCCAGGGCACGGTGGACGGCCTCGAGCTGCCGGTGACCACCGTGGTGTCCGACAAGTTCCACGAGATCACCAAGTACTACTCGAAGACGCAGCACTCGTACCCGGCCGCCGCGTGGCTCATGGCCAAGGCGCGTTACGAAGCGCTGCCGCCGGATCTGAAGAAGGTGATCGACGAGACCATGACCGCCTCGTGCGCCCAGCACCGGCAGGACGAGCTGAAGGCCGAGGTCGAGGGGCTCGCGGCCATGAAGGCCAAGGGCGTGCAGGTCAACGACGTCCGGGACCTGCGCCTCTTCCAGGAGCGCGCCCAGCCGGTGTGGAAGTTCCTCGAGCAGAAGGCGGGCAAGGAGCTGGTCGACCGCGTGATCGCGGAGGCGAAGGCCACCGCGAAGTAGCCCGCGTGATCGTCGACTGGATCTGCCTGGGGCTGATGGTGGCCCTGGTGGTGGACGTCTTCCTGGGCGTCTTCAGCCGCTACGTGCTGCACGCGACCTTCCAGTGGTACGACGAGGTCGCGCGGCTCTGCTTCGTGTGGATGGTGTTCCTCGGCGCCGCGGTGGCCGTCCGTCGCGGCGCGCATTTCCGCCTCCATCTGCTGATCGACCGCTTCGGGCCGCGCCTGCGTCACGCCGCCGACCTCGCGGTGGGCCTGCTGGTGCTGGCCTTCGGCGGCGTGCTGGTCGCGGGGGGCATCGCGATGTACCCGGTGGCTCGCCGTCAGGTCACCGACTCGCTCGAGCTGTCGATGCTGTGGTTCCACGGGGCGCTGCCGGTCGGCGGCGCGCTGATGGTCCTCTTCGCGCTGCCGCAGCTCTGGCGGCTCCTGCGCGCCCGATGATCCTGGTCACCGTCGTCTTCCTGCTGCTGCTCGCGATCGGCGTGCCGGTGGCGGTCACGGTGGGGCTCGCCGGCTACGTCGGCGCGCTGCTGGCGGCGCCGGCGCCCCTGGCCGTGACGGTGCAGACGATCCTCCACCAGGTCGATTCGTTCGTGCTGCTCGCCCTGCCGCTCTTCATCCTGGCCGGCGCGCTGATGGAGACGGGCGGCATCGCGCACCGCCTGGTGCGCCTCGCGGTGGCCCTGGTGGGCTGGGTGCGCGGCGGCCTCGGCATGGCGGTGGTGGCCGCCGAGTACATCTTCTCGGGCATCTCCGGCTCCACGGTGGCCGACGTCTCCGCGGTGGCCGCGACCACCATCCCGGGCATGGTGCGCGCCGGCTACAGCCGCGAGCTGGCGGTGGCGGTGGTAGCGGCCGCCTCCGCGATGGGCATCCTGGTGCCGCCGTGCATCCTGATGATCGTGATCGGGTCGGTGGCCAGCCTGTCGGTGGCCGCGCTCTTCACCGCCGGCTTCCTGCCCGCGGTGGTGATGGCCATCGTGCTCATGGGCTACATCTGGCGCACCGCGGGCCGGGTGGGCATCAGGGCCGAGCCGCGGCCGACCCTCCGCGAGCTGGGCGTGGCCTTCCGCCAGGCCCTGATCCCGCTCGGCATGCCCGCGATCATCTTCGGGGGCATCCTGGGCGGCATCATGACCCCCACCGAGGCCTCGGTGCTCGCGGTGCTCTACGCCGCGGTCGTCGGCCTGTTCGTGTACCGCGAGATCAAGTGGAAGGAGCTGCCCGCGATCATGATGAACGCGGCGATGATCACCGGCGCGGTCGGCCTGCTGCTGGGCACCGCCGGCGTGGTCTCCTGGTTCCTCACCGTGCAGCAGATGCCGGCCGCGATGATCCGGCTGATGACGGTGGTGCCGGGCAGCAGCCTCGTATTCCTGTTCCTCACCGCCGCCATCTTCATCTTCTTCGGAGCGGTCATCGAGGGGTTGCCCGCGGTGGTGATCCTGCTGCCGAGCCTGCTCCCGGTGGCCGGCGGACTCGGCATCGATCCGATCCACTACGCGATCGTGATCGTGGCCGCGGTGGGCATCGGCCTCTTCCTGCCCCCGATCGGCGTCGGCCTGTTCATCGCCTGCGGCATCGCCGACCTGTCGGTCGACCGAGCCACGCGCGCGATGCTGCCGTTCGTGGCGGTGCTGGTGATCGGGCTCGTGATCATCATCCTGGTGCCCGAGATCACCCTGATCCTCCCTCGCCTCTTCCACCTCCTCTAGCTCGGAGGCCCGCCAACGACTGGGGAGTGCGGGGGTCATGTCCGGGCCCGTCGGTGTCCGCTGAATGGGGGAGTGCGGGGGCCATGTCCGCGCCCGTCGGTGTCCGCTGAATGGGGGAGTGCGGGGGCCATGTCGGGGCCCCCGCAGCTGAACACGGGTCACGGTGGTGCTCACGCCACCCCGAGATACCGACGTTTGACCTCCTCGTCGGCCTCGAGCGCGGCCGGCGGGCCCTCGTACACGATCTGCCCCTTGTTCATCACGTAGACGCGATCGGCCACCCGCAGGGCCAGGTGATAGTTCTGCTCGACCAGCAGCAGCGAGAGCCGCTCGGCCTTGAGGGTTTGCAAGATCCGTCCGATCTCACGGACGATCCGCGGGGCCAGTCCCTCCGAGGGCTCGTCGAGCAGGATCAGGCGCCCGTTGGTCATCAGCGCGCGACCGATGGCCAGCATCTGCTGCTCGCCGCCCGACAGCGTCCCGCCGGCCTGGCCCTCGCGCTCGCGCAGGCGCGGGAACAGCGCGAACACGCGCTCGAGCGTCCAGCCCTCCGCGCGGGCGCCCAGCATGAGGTTCTCGCGCACCGAGAGCGGGGCGAAGATACGCCGGCCCTGGGGCACGAGGGCGAGGCCTTGCCGGGCGATGCGGTAGGACGGCCAGCGCTCGATCGCTCGGCCCTCGAACACCACGCGGCCGGTCCGGGGCGGCGTGAAGCCCACGATGCTGCGGATCGTCGTGGTCTTGCCGGCGCCGTTGCGCCCGAGCAGGGCCACCGCCTCCCCCCGCGCCACGCGCAACGACACGCCGTGCAGCACGTGGCTGTCGCCGTAGTAGGTGTGGATGGCTTCGACGTCGAGCATGCTCAGGCGCTGCCCAGGTAGACCTCGTACACCCGCGGATCGGCCTTCACCTCGGCGAAGGTGCCCTCGGTCAGCACCTCGCCGTAGTGCAGCACGGTGACCCGGTCCGCGAGAGAGCCCACCACGTCCATGTCGTGCTCGATGATCAGGAGCGTCACGTCGCGCGGCAGCGCCTCCAGCATGCGCGTCATTCGCTGCGTCTCCTCGGGCGACATGCCGGCGGTGGGCTCGTCCAGCAGGAGAAGCCGGGGCGAGGTGGCGAGCGCCACGCCCACCTCGAGCTGACGCTGCTCACCGTAGGAGAGCAGCCCGGCCGGCACCGCGAGCCGCTCGGTGAGGCCGACGATGTCGGCGACCTCGCGCGCCCGGGCGCGCGGACCCGGCTGCCCTTCGATTCGGCCCAGCAGGCTCCAGGTGCCCGGTGCGCGGGCCGCGGCGGCCAGCCGCAGGTTCTCCAGCACCGCGAGCTTCGGGAACAGGTTGTTGCGCTGGAACGAGCGCGAAACTCCGCGACGGGCCACCGCGTGTGGGCTCAGGCCCTGGATCGGCCGCCCTTCGAGCAGGATGCGGCCGCCGGTCGGGGCCAGCTGCCCAGTGATCAGGTTGAAGAGCGTCGTCTTGCCGGCGCCGTTGGGGCCGATGATGGCGCGCCGCTCGCGCGAGGCCACCTCGAACGAGACGCGATTGAGCGCGCTGAGGGCGCCAAAGGCGCGGCTCAAGCTCTCGGCGGCCAGGAGGCCGGCGGTCACGCCCGCAGCCCGATCCGCCCGCGCAGGGCTCCCACGATGCCCCCCGGGGCGAACAGCACGAACAAGATGAAGGTCGCGCCGAGGATCAGCATCCAGCGCTCGGTGTAGGTGCTGACCAGGCTCTGCAGCAGGATGAACGCGGCGGCTCCCAGCATCGCGCCGCCGAGCGTGCCGGTGCCGCCGATGATCACCATCAGCAGCGCCTCGCCCGACGTCTGCCAGTAGAATGCGTCCGGGGTGATCGAGCCGTTGAACTGGGTGTAGAGCGACCCGGCCACGCCCGCGATGACGCCGGCGATCACGAACGCGACCAGCTTGTAGCGGTCCACCGGGTAGCCGAGCGCCTCCATGCGCGCTTCGTTCTCGTGGATGCCGCGCAGCACGTGACCGAACGGCGAGCGCACCACCCGCCACAGGACGAGCGCGGCCAGCGCCACCAGCACGAGCAGATAGGCATGGAAGCCGCGCAGGCTTCCCAGGTCCCAGCCCGGCACGCGCGGGCGCGGAATGCCGACCAGCCCGTCCTCGGCTCCGAGCCAGGAGACCTGGAAGGTGTAGGCGAAGAACATTTGCGAGAACGCGAGCGTGAGCATGATGAAGTACACGCCGCCGACCCGGATGGAGAAGAAGCCGATCACGAGGGCGGCGAGGCCCGCGGCCAGCGCGGGCAGGAGGAGCGCCGAGACCAGCCCCGGATTCCTGGCCAGCGCGAGCGCGGCCACGTAGCCGCCGATGCCGAAGAACGCGGAGTGGCCGAACGAGACCATGCCGGCGTAGCCCATCAAGAGATCGAGGCTCATCGCGAAGACTCCCATGATGAGGATCTCCTGGAGGAGCTTGACCGGATAGTTGCCGGCACCGAGGGGAAAGAGGGCGAGCGCGACCACCACCAGCGCGAAGGCGGCGAGCCGGAGCCCGGTCACTTGAGCGGCCGGCCGAAGAGTCCCTGGGGGCGGATCAGCACGATGCCGGCCATGACCACGTAGATGATGAGCATGGCTGCGTCGGGCAGCCACGCCTTCCCGAACGTCTCGGCCTGGCCGATGACGAGGCTGCCGACCAGCGAGCCCTTGAGGCTGCCCAGCCCGCCCACCACCACCACGATCAGGGCCGGGATCAGGATGGTGACGCCCATGGACGGGAACGCGGACTGGATCGGCCCCGCGATCACCCCGGAGAGCCCGCCGAGCGCGGCGCCGAAGGCAAACACCGCGGTGAACACGCGGTGGATGTTGATGCCCATGCCCGCGGTCATCTCGGCGTCGAACACGCCGGCGCGAATCACCGCGCCGAGACGGGTGCGCTCGATCAGGACGTAGAGCAGCACCGCCATCACGAGGCCGAACACGATGACGAACAGCCGGTACGACGGGATGATCGTGCCGCCGAGGGAGACCGAGCCGGAGAAGAGGTCCGGAGGCGGGATCGAGCGGATGCGCCCCCCCCAGATCCACTTCACCAGGTCCTCGAAGAGGTAGATGAAGCCGAAGGTGAGCAACACCTGGTCGAGCGGAGGCCGCCGGTAGAGCGGACGGAGACACGAGCGCTCGATGAGCGCGCCGATCAGCCCGACCGCGAGCGGAGCGGCCAGCAGCGCCAGCCAGAAGTTGTCGGTGGCCGCGATGAGCGAGAGCCCCGCGTAGGCACCCAGCATGTAGAAGGAGCCGTGAGCGAGGTTGATCACGTCGAGCATCCCGAAGATCAGCGTGAGCCCGACGGATAACAAGAACAGCAGCACCCCGTATGCCAGCCCGTTCAGGGCCTGCCCGAACAGATCGACCGGCATGCGGGGTGCGACGTCGCCTCGACTACGCGGGCAGCGTGCAGCCCGTGCCCGGGTCGGCCACGTTGGCGACTTTGTCGATCGGCACGTTGTTGAGGCCGCCCGCCACCTCCTTGACCTCGCGGATGTAGACGTACGGCTGGATGACGTTGTGGGTCTTCGGATCGAAGCGGAAGCGGCCCCGGGGGCTGTCGAACTCGCTCTTGGCGATCACGTCGACCAGCTTCTCCTTGTCCTGGGTGTTGCCGTTGACCGCCTTGAGCGCGCGCACGATCACTTCCGCGGTGTCGTAGCCCTGGCAGGCGAACCCGTCCGGCATCTTGCCGCCGAACTTGGCCTGGAACTCCTTCACGAAGCGCTGGTTGGTGGGGTTGTCGAGCACCGGCGTGTAGAAGTGGCCCGTGATCACGCCGAGCGCCGCCTTGCCCTGGGCGGGCAGCACGTCCGGCTCGGTCAGGAAGCCGGCGCCGGTGAGCTTGATCGATTGCTTGAGGCCGAACTGATCGTACTGCTTGACGAAGTTGACCGCGTCCGTGCCGGAAAAGAACGCGAACACCGCCTTGGCCCCCGACTGCCGGATCTTCGTCAAGTAGGGCGCGTAGTCGGTCTCTCCCAGCTTCGGGTAGTCCTCGGCCACCACCTTGCCGCCGGCGGCCACGTAGGTCTCCTTGAACGCGTTCATCATGTCCTTGCCAGCCTGGTAGTTCGGCGCGGTCAGGAACACATCCTTGGAGACGTGCTTGGCCACCCAGCCGCCCATCGGCTGGCAAGGCTGCCAGTTCGAGAACGAGGTGCGAAAGATCCACTTCGAGCACCGCTCGCGGCTGATGGCGTCGGCGCCGGCGTTGGAGACGATCAGGATCGTCTTGCTGTTGTGGACCTTGTCGCGCATGCCCATCAGGATGCCGCTGTGCACCGGACCCGTGAGGATGTCCACCTTGTCGGAGTCGATGAGCTTCTCGGTCTTGCGGACGCCCACCGGCGGCTTCATCTCATCGTCTTCCTTGATCATCTCGATCTTGCGCCCGGCCACCGTCCAGTTCTCGCGGGCGAACACCAGCTCCATGCCCTGGGTGATGGACTCGCCGAGCACCGCGTACACGCCCGAATACGGCAACACGAGGCCGATCTTGACCGGGTCCGATTGCGCGCCCGCGCGTCGCACCCACGGCCCCATCGCCGCGCTGGCGGCCGCGAGCCCGGCCGTCCCGATGAACTTCCGCCGCGTGACTTCATCCATCATGATGTTCCTCCCGAGGTGGTTGAGCGTCGTCGTCGACGCCTGAGCCCTACAAATCTACACGAAATCCGCCGATTTGATAACGAACTGCCGGGCGCGCCGGTTTCAGGCCGCCAGCAGGGAGATCACGTAGTTGCCGCTGCCCGACGACGGCCCGTAGGCGTGCACGATCGGCACGAACCGCTGCCGCGATTCCATGACCACCCCGAGCAGCATGGCCAGGTGCCGGCCGCCCATCTCGGCCTGGCTGCTCGACGTGAACTCGGGCAGCCACGCCCACAGCTTCTCGAACTCGCCGTCGGCCAGCAGCCGGGCGAACCGATGGTCCAGCTCCTGATCCGCGGGCAGCGGCATGCGATCGGGTCCCCGCACCAGCTTGTGCGAGACGCTGCCGCTCGCCACGAAGCCCACGCGCTTGCCGCTCTCCGCGGCGACCCGGGCGGTCAGGCGGCCCCATTCGTGGGCTTCGTTGAGGTCCGCGGACAGGCAGACCGACACCGGGACGATCGGGGTGCGCTGCGACCGGTCGAGGTAGCAGACCATCGGCATCACCGTCCCGTAGTCGAGCGGATAGTGGACGTCGTTGGCGAGCACGCACTGCTGCCCGGCCGCTTTCCCGCCGGCGATGAGGCGGGCGGCCAGATCGTAATCACCGGGATAGTCGTAGCCCACTCCGTGGATGATCTCGGGCGCCTCCTGGGCGGTGAGCACCCCGCGATGCCGCGGGGTCCCGTCCACCACGGTGGGAAACGTGGTGATCAGGTGGCACGAGTTGATCACGGTCACATCGAGCCTCGCCCGCTCCACCACCTCGCCCTGCGCCACGAGGCCGTCGCGCACGGGGCGAAAGGCCTCGGACGCGAGCTTGCCCTCGAAGGCCGCCTCCAGCGTGCAGTAGCGCGGGGTGTGGACGGTCAGGAACGCACCGGCAAGTGGGCTCATGGGCTAGTTCTCCATGGAACCGGCTATTTCTTCAAGCTCTTCAGCTGCGGGGGCCCAGATGGCCCCCGCACTCCCCCACATAGCGGACAACCGCGGCGGACAACCGGCTACTTCTTCAAGCTCTTCAGCTGCGGGGGCCCCGACATGGCCCCCGCACCCCCCCACATAGCGGACATTCAAGCTCCTGCCGGGCGCTCACGGCACCCAGGCCACCGCGTCGATCTCGACGTTCACGCCCTTGCGAGGAGGCGCGGCCTCGACGGTCGTCCTGGCCGGCTGGACGCCCTGGAAATACTCCTTGAAGACGCGGTTGAAGACCGCGAAGTCGTCCATGTCGCGCAGGTAGACCCCGACGCGCACCACGTTGGCGATCGAGGTGCCGCCGGCTTCCAGGACGGCGCGGACATTGTCCAGCGTCACGCGCGTCTGCTCGGCGATGTCTTCGGACACGATGGTCTTGGTCACCGGGTCGAGCGGGCCCTGGCCGGAGACGAAGAGAAGGCCGCCGCACTTGACACCCTGGGCGATCGGCGACTCGGTTCCCTCGGAGAATCCGGTCTTCGGCGCCGACTTCGTGAACACCACCTCTGGCTTCATGGACGGGACTCTCCTTTGAGGAGGGCGACGATGCGCGCCGGAATGGCCCGGGCCGCCAGCGCCCCGTTCGGCGCCTCCGGTCGCGCCACCCACGCGCGAACCTCGAAGCCGCTCGCGCAGCGCCGCTGGCCCACGGACACCTCGTGCTCCACCCGGAACGTCTTCTCGTGCACCTCGCTCACCGTGGTGTGGATCCGCACCTGATCCCCGTAGCGTACCGGAGACGCGAAGCGAGCGCCCGACTCCACGATGGGCACGCCCACGATCCGCTCGGCCGGAAACATCTCGGTCCAGGGCAGCCCGAGCGACTCGAAGAGCGCCTCCGTCCCCAGATCGAACCACTCGAAGAACCGCGGGTAGAACACGATGCCGGCCGGGTCCGACTCGCTCCACCGGACCTTCACGGTCACCGCGCTACTGACCATCGACCATCTGGCGCAGCCGATACCGCTGCAGCTTTCCGGTGTCGGTGCGCGGCAGCTCGGCCACGATCCTGATCTCCCGCGGCCGCTGGTGCGGCGCCAGGGCGCCCTCCAGGAACCGCTGCAGATCTGCCCGCAAAGCCTCCGGCTCCGCCGTCGCATCCCGGGCCACCACGAACACGAACGGCTTGACCAGCCCGCCGGACTCGGCGGCCGCGACCACGCCCGACTCGAGCACGCCCGGGTGCCGGAGCAGGACCGATTCTACATCGGCCGGGACCACCCACTGCCCCGCCACCTTGAAGAAATCGTCCTCGCGCCCGCAGTGCACGTGGACCCCGTCCGGCTCACGGCGGACCACGTCGCCGGTGCGAAACCAGTCGCCCACGAAGGTCCGGCGGGATTGGTCGAGCCGCTGCCAGTACTGGGCCGCCTGCGACGGCGTGCGGACCCAGAGTACGCCCTCCTCGCCCTCGGCCGCCGGGCGCCCGTCGGCGTCGAGCACGCGCGCCTCGGTGCCCGGCACCGGAAAGCCCACGGAGCCCGGCCGGCTCTGCCCGGGCCGGTTCGAGAGCACCATGAAGATGGTCTCGGTCGCGCCGATGCCGTCGAGGATCTCGACCCCGAAGCGCGCGCGCCACGCCTCGTAGATCTCGGCGGGCAGTCGCTCTCCCGCCGAGACGCACGCCCGGACCGAGGCGAAGGCATCCGACGGCAGATTCGCGCGCAGGAACCGGGCATACATGGTGGGCACCGAGAAGAAGAGCGTGGGCCGGAACTCGCCCATCACGCGCGCCACCGCGGCCGGATCGGGCCACGCCGGATCGAGGTAGGTGGCCGCGCGGGCCAACAGCGGGATCAGCAGCGCGTTGCCCAGGGCATACGCAAAGAACAATCGTGACGTCGCGAAGATCCGATCCGCCGAGGTGACGCCCAGCACGTCGATGCCGTAGTGACGGCACGCCGGGAGCGTACGATGGCAGTGAACCGCCGCCTTGGGCGAGCCGGTGGTGCCGGAGGTGTACAGCCAGAATGCCATCGCGTCAGGCCCCATCGGCTCGGGCCGGACCGGCGCCGACGGGGCGTCGGCGACCAGCGAGTCGAAGTCCCGAACCGGCGCGGCCGGCGCGCCCCGCTCGATGTCGGTCGTCGGCTGGGTCACGAGCACCTTGGGTCGGCAGTCGGCGAGCACGGTGCCGAGCGCGGCGGGAGCGAGCCGGGTGTTGATCGGCACCGCCACCGCGCCCAGCTTGATGGCGCCGAAGAACGTGGCGGCCCACGCGGGGCCGTCGGGAAGCCGGATGGCCACGCGCTGCTCCGGCTCGACGCCCAGGGCGCGGAGGCCGTGGGCCGCGCGGTCGGTCAGCCGCTGCAGGGACGCGTAGGTCACCGGCCCGGACGGGGTGACGAGGGCAGCGCGGTCGCCATGCCCCTCGTGCACGGGCCCGTCGATGAACAGGGCGGCTGCGTTGTCCATGCCCGACGCGCTCAGGGCTGGCCGCTTCGCTTGCTACGCGGGATCGCGAAGCCGGCGGCCTCGATGCGATCGGTGATGCCGTGGAACTTGTGCCGCCCGTCGGTGTGGGCCGTCCAGACCGACCCGAGGTCGTCGAAGCCGGAGAGGTACCGGAGCCCGCAGTCCGCCGGCTCGGCCATCTGCATGTCGCCCGCGAGAAAGCGCCGATGGCCCTCGGCGGGATCGATCCAGAAGCCCTCGGAGGCCTCGCCGCCCAGGAGCCGGGGCTCCTGCCCCACGGGCACCGGCGCCAGGAAGAACCGCGCGGTGAAGCGGATCGGGCTCGAGGGCGGCGTGATGAAGTGCGAGAGGTAGCGGAAGGGCGCGAGGTCGAGGCGCCAGCCTTCGCGCGCGAGGAGGACGTGGAACGGCGCGTCCTCGGCGACCAGCGCGTGGCGCAGGCTCTCGACCCGCTCGCGCACGACCGGATCGCTCGTGTCCACCGGCCGGCCGCCCTCGTCGCAGCCCACCAGCAGGCCGGTCTCCTCGACCAATTCGCGGGCCGCGGTCACCCAGAAGGCGAGCGGCGGCAGGCCGTCGGAGACCGGGAACGAGCGCAGAGCCTCGGCGGTCGAGATGCCGCGGCAGCATCGGAGGGCTTCCTCACTGGCGTCGGTCGCCTCGACCTTGCCGCCCGGGAACGCGTAGAAGCCGCCGAGAAAGCGCATGCTCTTCTGCCGCCGGATCATGTAGACCTCGACCGGGCAGGCCGTGGCCGGTCGGACCAGCAGGACGGAGGCGGCGGGCCGTGGAGTCGCCGGAGTGGCTGGCGCGGCCGGCTCGGCGGTCACGCGGGGGGAACGCGGGAGCGGGTGAGACCGGCCAGCTGATCGAGCAGCGCCTCGGCCGATACCGGCTTGGCGATGACGCGATCCACGAACTGCATCGACTCGTGGGCGGAGACGCCCTCTCCCCAGCCGGTGAGGATGAACACCGCGGTCGCGGGCGAGCGCGTCTTGATCCGCTCGGCCACCTCCCAGCCGTTCATCCGGGGCATGCCGAGGTCGGTGATGACCACGTCGTGCGCGGCGGGATCGAAGACCGCCAGCGCCTCCTCCCCGTTGGCCGCGATGGTGATGGCGTGACCCTCGGTGCGCAGCACGTCGGAGAGCACGGTCAGGAGCCGCGGGTCGTCGTCGACCAGCAGCACCCGGGCCGCCTGCTCGGGCGGGGTCTGGCGCTCGGCGGGTCCCTCGGAGGCCGGGATGATCTGGAAGCGGCTGGCGTGTAAGCGCAGCCGCACGGTGGTGCCCTTGCCGATCTCGCTGTCGATGGCCACGGAGCCGCCGTGACGCTCGACGATGTCGTACACGTGGGCCAGGCCCTGGCCCGACTGCAGCCCGCGCGCGTGCTCGGCCAGCCGGCGCCGCATCTCCTCCGACATGCCGATCCCGGAGTCGCGCACCTCGACCACGACCCAGCCCGAGGCCTCCGAGGCGGCGCGGATGGCGAGGGAGCCGCCGCGCGGCATGGCGTCCACCGCGTTGTTGATGAGCCGCACGAGCGCGTCGCGCAGCTCGAAGGCGTTGCCCTCGACCGGGGGCAGCGCCTCCATGTCCTGGGTGACCGCAATGACCGTCCCCTTGCGTTCCGCCTCGTCGCGCCAGCGAGGCGCGGTCAGCTCGAGCGCCTCCGCGATCACCGCGGGCAGGCCCACCGGGCCGAAGGCCACCTGGGGCTGTCGCGACACGAACTCCTGCAGCTTGCGAACCGTCGCCGAGGCCTCCAGGGCCACGTCGCGAATCACCATCAGGCGCCGCCGCGCCGCCTCGGACTCGCTCTCGCGCAGCATCAGCTCGGTGTAGGCGAGGATCGCGGCGAGCGAGTTGTTGAAGTTGTGCGCGAGGCCGCCCACCGTCTCGCCGAGCGCGCGCAGGTCCTCGTTGCGGGAGAGCCCGCGCGGGCCCTCCGCGAGGCGGCGGCCCAGGTCGCGGGCCCAGCTCCGCATGGAGAGCACCGTGCGGTCCATCTCCACCTTGGTGCGGCGGATCTGGCGGGAGATGTCGCGGATCTCCTCATGATCCGCGAAGAGCAGGGCGTCCGGCGCGGTCGCTCCCGCGTCGCGTCGCATCCATCGCCCGACCTGCTCCCGGACGCGCTTGATCATGAGGAGCGGAGCGCTACAGGTTCACCAGCTGGGCCACGCGCTCGCGATGATGGGTCGCGTCGCCGAAGGTGAACTCGGAGCCCTTGGCGCGCTTGAAGTAGAGGTGGAGGTCGTGCTCCCAGGTGAAGCCGATACCGCCGTGCAGCTGGATGCCCGCCGCGGCGACGCGGCGGAAGGCGTCGGAGACGTAGGCCTTGGCCATGCTGACGGCCAGCGGCGCCTCGGGCGAGTTCTCGTCGAGGGCCCACGCCGCGTAGTAGGTGATGGACTTGCTGTTCTCCACGTCCACCAGCATGTCGGCGGCACGGTGTTTCACGCCCTGATAGGAGCCGATCGGCCGGCCGAAGGCCTGCCGGATCTTCGCGTACTCGACCGTCATGTCCAGCACCTTCTGGGCTCCCCCGCACATCTCGGCGCAGAGCGCGACCGTCGCGCGGTCGAGCACGCGGCCGAGCGGGGCCCAGCCGCTGCCCGCGGCGCCGAGCAGCGCGTCTGCCCCCACCGTGACCTCGGAGCAGGTGACCTCGCACAGCTTGCGGGTCTGATCCATGGTGGGCAGCAGCGCGACCTCGAGGCCCTTCGTCGCCTTGGGGAGCAGGAAGAGCGAGACGCCGTCGGCGCCCGCGCCGGGTCGCGTCCGCGCCGCGACCACCAGCGCGTCGGCGGTGTGGGCGTCGTGCACGAAGAGCTTGGTGCCGGACAGCGTGTAGCGCCCGCCCTTCTCGACCGCGGTGAGCGCGATGCCCGCGGGCCCCAGCTGCGCGCTCGGCTCCATCCAGGCCAGGGCGACGCGCTTGTCGCCGGCCGCGATCCGCGGCAGCCATTCCTTCTTCTGCGCTTCGTGGCCCGCCTCCAGGATGGCGAGGCCGCCCAGGAGCACCGAGGAGAAGTACGGTCCCGGCACCACCGCGCGGCCCATCTCCTCCATGAGCACGACGAGATCCACCAGCCCGAGGCCCATGCCGTCGCAGGACTCGGGATAGATCAGGCCGAGCCAGCCCTGCTCGGCGATCTTCTTCCACAGCTCGGGGCTGATGCCCTCGGGGGTCTCCATCAGGCGTCGCACCGTGTCCGAGCCGCACTCGTTCTCGAAGAACTTGCGGGCGGTGTTGCGCAGCAGCTCCTGCTCGTCGTTGAAGCCGAAGTTCATGGCTTAGCCTTTCGGGAGGCCGAGCACGCGCTCGCCGATGATGTTGCGCTGGATCTCGGTGGTGCCGCCCTCGATCGAGTTGGCCCGCGAGCGCAGGAAGCTGTGCTGCCAGAGCCCGTCCGCCACCGCCCACTCGCTGCCGTGGCTGAGCTGACTGAACGGCCCCTCGATCTCCATGGCCAGCTCCTGCAGGCGCTGGTGGCCCTCGACCCACATCATCTTGCCCGCGGACGCCTCGGGCCCCGGCAGCTCGCCGCGCAGCAGCTTGGTGATGGCGCGCGCGCCGGTGTACTTGAAGACCTCGGTGTCGATCCACATCTGGGCCAGCTTCTGCCGCATCACCGGGTCCTGGGTCACCGGGATTCCGTTCTTCTTGGTCGCGCGCGCGAGGTCCAGCAGGCTGTCCAGCGCGATGCGCAGCCGCACCTGCAGGCCGAAGCCCAGGGCGAGCCGCTCGTACATCAGAGTGGTGAGCCCGACCGCCCAGCCGTTGTTCAGCCCGCCGAGGATCTGCGACTCGTGGATCCGCACGTTGTCGAAGTACACCTCGTTGAACTCGGCGTCACCCGTCAATTGCTTGAGCGGCTTCACGGTGACGCCGGGCGTCTTCATGTCGAGGAGGAAATAGGTGATGCCCTTGTGCTTCGGCGCGCTCGGATCGGTGCGGGCCAGCAGCATCATCCAGTCCGCGATGTGGGCGAGCGAGGTCCAGACCTTCTGGCCGTTAATCACATAGTGCTGATCGCCGTCCTTCTCCGCCCGGGTCTGCAGCGACGCCAGGTCCGAGCCCGCGTTGGGCTCGGAGTAGCCCTGGCACCAGATCTCCTCGCACGAGAGCATCTTGGGCGGATAGCGCTTCTTCTGCTCGTCGGTGCCGTAGGCGATGATGGTGGGCCCGGCCATGCCGATGGCCAGGATGTTGAGCATCGGCGGCGCCTTGGCCAGCGCCATCTCCTGCTGGAGGATCATCTCCTCCATGAAGGTGAGGCCGCGGCCGCCCGCCTCCTTCGGCCACGTGAGCCCGACGAACCCGGCCTCGTACATCTTGCGCTGCCACTGCCGCAGCAGGTCGTAGGCCTCGGGGCGCGGGATGTCCGAGCCGCGCTGCAGGCGCGCGACGCAGTCCTGATGGACGTTCCGACCGAGCCAGGCGCGCACCTCGTCGCGGAAGGATTCCTGCTCTGGGGTCAGCGTGAAGTCCATATGCTCTCCCGCGCTCTGCGGCCCACGCTCAGGTGGGTTTCGGTGAGGTTGACCGGGACGGTGCTGAACGAAGATTCAGTTGCCATGATACGAGCCCGCGTCAGAAAGTGTCAAGCATCGCGGTGCGGTATACTCGCGGCGTCCATGGCCCCCGGGATCTCGCTGCCTCGCCTGAAGAGCCACATCCAGACACTGGCGACCTACGGCCGAAATCCTGACGGCCGCGGCATCACGCGCTCCTGCTGGAGTCCGGCCCACGAGGAGGCGCGCGCCTGGCTCGTCGGCAAGATGAAGGAGGCCGGGCTCGAGACGCGCATCGACCCCGCCGGCAATACCTTCGGCGTGCTGCCGGGGGAGGGCGCGGCGGTGTTGACCGGCTCGCACATCGACACGGTGCCCGAGGGCGGACCGCTCGACGGCGCGCTGGGCGTGCTGGCCGGGCTCGAATGCCTGCAGACGATCCGGGAGGCGCGCCTGCCGGTGCGGCGCCCGCTCGCGGTGGTGGCGTGGAGCGACGAGGAGGGCCGCTACGGGAGCCTCTTCGGCTCACGTGCCTTCACCGGCAAGCTCGACCCCAAGACGATCCCGGCCCTGCGCGCGCTCGACGGCGAGAGCCTCGTCGACGCGATGGCGCGCGCCGGCTACGAGGCGTCGCGCGCGCCCGATGCCCGGTGCGACCCGCGGGCGATCCACGCCTACGTCGAGCTGCACATCGAGCAGGGCCCGCACCTGGAGGCGGCGCGCCTGCCCATCGGCCTCGTGGAGGGCATCGTGGGCATCCGCCGCAACCGCCTGACCTTCGTCGGCGAGCCCGACCACGCGGGCACCACGCCGATGGCCTGGCGCAAGGACGCGTTCCTGGCCGCGTGCGAGTACGCGCTGAAGGCCCGCGAGCACATCGTGAAGAAGGGCAGCGGCCGGAGCGTGACCAACTTCGGGCGCATCGAGCTGGCACCCGGGGTCTCCAACATCGTGCCCGCGCGCGCGGTGCTGATGCAGGAGATGCGGGAGCTGGACGGCCGGATCCTCGCGCGGCTGGACCGCGAGTGCGTCGCCCTCGCGCGCGCGGTGGCTCGCCGGCGCGGGCTGCGCGTGGCGGTGGACACGCTCTCGCGCACGGAGCCGGCCCGGTGCGCGCCGCGCGTCATGGAGGCGGTGCAGGCCGCTTGCGAGAAGCTGCGGCTCGCCTACAAGCGGATGCCGTCGGGGGCTGGCCACGACGCCCAGAACCTGGCCTCGGTGACCGCATCGGGCATGCTCTTCATCCCCTCGCGCGGCGGACGCAGCCACCGACCCGACGAGATGAGCGACTGGAAGGCGATCGGGCGCGGCACCAACGCACTGCTCCACACACTGCTCGATCTGGCCGGGTGAAGTTGCCTCCGGCGGGCCGTTCGGAGCGCGCATGTGAAAGTTTCCACTTGGCAATCGTCGGCGGGATCAAGTACACTCCGCCTGATTCCAGCGCCATAACTTTCAAGAGGATGCTGTGCCCACGATAGTGCACCTGCTGCTCGCTCTGATCCTGACCGTCTTTCTGGCCGCCCAGGCCAGCTCACTGGTGTTCGTGGTGCGGTCGCGCCGCGCGGTCTCGGCCCGGAGCGCGCGCCGCTTCACCGACCTGCTCTGGACGTGCATCCCGGTGCTCCTCGTGCTGTTCCTGGCCGCCCGCAGCTGGATGGCGGTGATCGACGTTCAACGGCCCGCCGTGGCCGCGACCGGGATCTCGGTCCCGACGTCGGCGGCTCCGCGCTAGAGGAACCCACCCGACGCCATGACTGAGCCCGCCCGCCCCCTCCCGAAGCGCTTCGACTGGACGCTGGCCTGTCTGCTGGGCGGAGTTCTCCTGCTCGCCAGCTCGTGCAGCTGGGTGGGCTGGAACTGGGACACTCCGATGAGCACCGTGATGCCGAAGTCGGACTTCGGCAAGGTCACCCACGACATCTTCATGCTGATCTCGTGGTGGACCCTCGGCATCTTCATCGCGGTGGAGGCGGCCCTGCTCTGGGTGTGCTGGCGCTATCGCGATCGCCCCGGTGCGCCGATCCCGAAGCAGGTGCACGGCCACACCGCGCTCGAGGTCAGCTGGACCATCGCCTTCGCGGTCATCCTGCTCATCTTCGCGATCCCCACCATCCGGGTGATCTTCAAGACCCAGGAGGCCCCCGCGGCCACCGCGCTGCGCGTCGAGGTCTTCGGCAAGCAGTGGTGGTGGGAGTTCCGCTACCCGCAGCTGAAGATCACCACCGCCAACGAGCTCCACCTGCCCAAGGGGCAGACCGCGGCCTTCCTCCTGAACGCCCCGGACGTCATTCACTCGTTCTGGATGCCGCAGCTCGGGGGCAAGCGCGACGTGGTACCGCATCGGGTCAACCACATCACGTTGACCCCGGAGGTGTCGGGCGAGTACCCCGGCCAGTGCGCCGAGTATTGCGGCGTGTCGCACGCCAACATGCGCTTCCACGTCATCGTCCACGAGCCGGCCGAGTTCGAGCGGTGGGTCAAGAACCAGCAGGGGCCGCCGGTCGAGTCGACGGATCCCCTGGCCCAGCAGGGCAAGACGATCTTCAGCCAGTCGACGTGCGTGGGCTGCCACACCATCAACGGGATCTCGGCCGGGCACATCGGGCCCGACCTGACCCACTTCGCGAGCCGCAAGCGGTTCGCCGGTTACCTGATCGACTCCACGCCGGACAACCTGGCGAAGTGGATCGAGAATCCCGATCACCTGAAGACCGGCGCGCTGATGCCGAATCTCGGAATGACGGCCGAGCAGAGCAAGGCCCTGGCCGCCTATCTCCTCAGCCTGAAATAAGGGGATCCCCATGGCCACTCAGGCCGCATTCATGCCGGGCTCGAAGGTCGAGACCGAGACGTTCTGGGGAACGGTCTGGTCCTGGCTCACCACCGTGGACCACAAGCGGATCGGGATCCTCTACGGCACCTCCGCGTTCATCTTCTTCCTGATCGGCGGCATCGAGGCGCTCATCATGCGCCTGCAGCTGGCCCGCCCGGACAACACCCTGGTCGGCGCGGAGCGGTTCAACGAGCTGTTCACGATGCACGGCACCACCATGATCTTCCTGGCCGTGATGCCGTTGAGCGCGGCCTTCTTCAACTACATGATCCCCCTGATGATCGGCGCGCGGGACGTGGCCTTCCCCCGCCTGAACGCGCTGTCATACTGGATCTTCCTCTCCGGAGCCCTGTTCCTCAACTCCAGCTGGCTCTTCGGCCTCGCCCCGGACGGCGGATGGTTCGGCTACGCCAACCTCACCACCGCGCAGTTCTCCCCACGCCACACCATCGACTTCTGGATGCTGGGACTGCAGATCCTCGGGGTGTCGTCGATGCTGGCCGGCTTCAACTTCCTGGTGACCATCATCAACATGCGGGCGCCCGGCATGACCCTGATGCGCATGCCGGTGTTCGTGTGGATGAGCTTCGTGACCCAGTTCCTGCTCGTCCTGGCCTTCCCGGCGATCACGGTGGCCCTCATTCTGCTGATGTTCGACCGCTTCTTCGGCACCCTGTTCTACGCGCCGGCCGCGGGAGCCGATCCGCTGCTCTGGCAGCACCTCTTCTGGATCTTCGGCCATCCCGAGGTCTACATCCTGATCCTTCCCGCGATGGGCATCGTCTCCGAGGTCCTGCCCACCTTCGCGCGCAAGCCCCTCTTCGGCGCCCCGGTGGTCATCTATTCCGGCATCATGATCGGCTTCTTCGGCTTCGGGGTGTGGAGCCACCACATGTTCTCGGTGGGCATGGGCCCGGTCGCCGACTCCGCGTTCTCCATCGCCACCATGCTGATCGCGGTGCCCACCGGCGTGAAGATCCTCAACTGGATCGGCACCCTGTGGGGCGGCAGCATCCGTTTCCGGACCCCGCTCTACTTCGCGCTCGGCTTCATCGCCATGTTCACGATGGGCGGCCTCTCCGGGGTCATGCACGCCTCCCCGCCGGTCGATCTGCAGCAGACCGACAGCTACTTCGTGGTGGCGCACTTCCACTACGTGCTGTTCGGCGGGTCGATCTTCGGCCTCTTCGGGGGCATCTACTACTGGTGGCCGAAGATCAACGGCAAGCTGCTCGACGAGCGCCTGGGCCTCTGGCACTTCTGGCTCATGATGATCGGCTTCAACGTGACGTTCTTCCCCCAGCACTACCTGGGGCTCATCGGGATGCCCCGGCGCATCTACACCTACGCGCCGGACCTCGGGTGGAACTTCTGGAACCTCATCTCGACGATCGGGGCGTTCCTGATCGCGGTGTCGCTGCTCTTCTTCATCGTCAACGTGATCCGGACCATGCGCTCCGGGAAGATCGCGGGCAACGACCCGTGGGATGCGCGGACCCTGGAGTGGGCGATCCCGTCGCCGCCGCCGGTCTACAACTTCGCCCGCGTTCCCCACGTGCACGACCGCGACGACTACTGGCTGCAGAAGCACGGCGACGGCCACGGCGGGGCGCCCGCGCCCAGGCCGGCGCCGGTGACCGCGGCGGAGATCGCGGCGATCCACATGCCGTCGCCCTCCTTCTGGCCGCTGCTGCTGGCCCTCGCGATGGCGGTCATGATCTCGGGTCTGATGATCAGCATGTACCAGGTGATCGTGGGCGGCCTGCTCACCCTCTACCTCATGTACAAGTTCGCCATGGAGCTGCACCGCCCCGCCGAGGGGCACGGACACTAGGAGAGCCCCCGTGGCCGACCACGCCGCCGCTCACGTCATTCACGACCCGAACATCGGCAACACCGGGCTCGACAACCGCAAGATGGGAATGTGGGCCTTCCTCGGCTCCGACTGCATGTTCTTCGGGTCGCTGATCGGCACCTATCTCGCCTACAAGGGCAAGTCGCTCTCCGGGCCGGGACCGCACGACGTCTTCGACATCCCGCTCACCTCCTACAGCGCCGCACTCCTGCTCGCCTCGTCGCTCACCATGGTACTGGCCCTCGCCAACCTGCAGCACAACCGCGTCAAGTCGGCGGCGCGCTGGCTCCTGGTGACCGCGCTGCTCGGGCTCCACTTCGTGTTGAACCAGGTCTACGAGTTCACCACCTTCGTGCTCCACCACGACCTCAAGCTCTCCACCAATCTCTTCGGATCGAGCTTCTTCGTGCTCACCGGCTTCCACGGGGCGCACGTCACCGGCGGCGTCATCTGGCTCCTGATCCTGGTCGGGCTGGCGTGGCGGAGGCAGCTCGACGTCCGCGACTACACCAAGGTCGAGATCGCCGGCCTGTATTGGCACTTCGTCGACATCGTGTGGATCGCGATCTTCACCGTCATCTACCTGATCCCCTAGGGGGCCGCGACATGGCCGATCAGCACGCTGTCGCCGCGACGCACGAGGGAGGCGGGCACGCGACCGTCCGGACGTACGTCAACGTGGCGATCCTGCTGGCGATCATCACCGCGCTCGAGGTCGCCACGCTCTACGTCCCGGGCATCCCCAACGTCCTGCTCGTGTCGAGCCTGCTCGTGATGTCGGCGATCAAGTTCTTCCTGGTGGTGGGCTTCTTCATGCATCTCCGCTACGATCATCCGATCCTCCGGGCTCTCTTCGTGGGGCCGCTGATCATTGCCATCGCCATCATCATGGCGGTCATGGCGCTCTTCAGCGCCTTCCTGCTGCTGCCCCGTCCCCACTAGCCATGGCGCACGTAGTACCCGGGGCCGCGGGGCCGCCGCCCCTCGGGCCCGATGGCTTCGACTGGACCGCCTGGCAGGCCGATCCGGTCGTGGTCGGTGGGCTCGTGGCCCTCGGCGCCGCCTACGCCGCCGCGACGTTGTGGCGCGGCCGTCTCGACCCGCGCGCCGGAGTGGAGCCGCTCCGGATCGCCTCGTTCGGGGGCGCCCTCGGGGTGCTCTTCGTGGCCCTCACCGGCCCCATCCACGATCTCTCGGACTACTACCTCTTCAGCGCGCACATGGTGCAACACATGCTGCTGGTCTTCGCGATGCCGCCGCTGCTGCTCTACGGCACCCCCGGCTGGATGGTGCGGCCGCTGCTGTCGGATCCTCGTCTGCGCTCGCTCGGGCGCACGCTCACGAAGCCGGCCGGCGCCTTCGCCACGTTCAACGTCGTGCTGGTGGTCTGGCACCTGCCTCCGGTCTACAACCTGGCCATGGACCAGCATCAGGTGCACATCGTGGGGCACCTGCTGATGATGGCCGCCTCGGTGATCCTGTGGTGGCCGGTGCTCTCCCCGGTGGGCGAGCTGCCGCGCGCTCCGTATCCGATCCAGCTCCTGTACCTGTTCGTGGTGGGACTGCCCATGGTCATGGTGGCCATCTTCATCTCGATGGCGGACGGCATCCTGTACCCGTACTACTCGACCTCGCCGCGCATCTGGCCGTGGCTCACCCCGCACGCCGACCAGCACCTGGGCGGCCTGATCATGTGGATCCCGGGCGGGCTCGTGTTCCTGCTCGCGGTATCGGTGATCTTCTTCCGCTGGCAGGGCGCCGGGGGCGACGATCTGGCGCTGCGCCAGGCGGAGGGCGAGCCGAGCGGCTATCGCGCGGGCAAGGGGGCATCCGGTTGACCGCCGCGCGCGTCGCCTTCGCCGCGGTGGCGGCGGTCTTCATCCTGATGACGCTCGGCAACGTGGTGAGCGCGACCGGGTCGGGCCTCGCCTGCCCCGACTGGCCGCTCTGCCACGGCTCGGTGATCCCTCCGCTTCGCGCGGACGTGCTGATCGAGTACGGCCATCGCCTGGCCGCGCTCGCCGCGAGCGTGCTCATCGTGGCCACCACGGTGGTGACGCTGGCGCAGACGCGCGCGCCCGGCCTGCGTCGGCTCGCGTGGCTCGTGCCGATCCTGCTGGTGGTGCAGATCGCGCTCGGGGGCGTCACGGTGCTGCTGAAGCTGCCGGACCTGATCAGCACCGCGCACCTGATCAACGCGCTGCTCATCCTGGCCGCGCTCATCGTGCTGGGCCTCGGGCTGCGCGGCGCCGCGGCCGCCCCGTCGGACCGCCCGCGGCGTCTCGCCCGGGTGGGGCTGATCGTCCTGCTCGTTCAGCTGGCCCTCGGCGGCTACGTCCGTCACTCGGGCGCGGGGCTCGCCTGCCCGGACTTCCCGCTCTGCAGCGGCGACGTGTTCCCGATCGGCTGGCTGCCCTCGGTGCACTGGGCGCACCGCTGGCTCGGCGTGCTGCTGCTCGGCCTGTTCATCCATCTCGCGCTGGCCGGGCGGACGGTCGCGGCGCGACTCGTGGCCGCGCTCGCGGTGCTGCAGGTCTCGCTCGGCATCGCCACGGTGCTGCTGCAGCTCACCCCGGTGATCCGCGCGGCCCACGCCGCGGTCGGGTACTCGCTGTGGGCGGTGCTGGTCTGGGTGAGCGTCGAGGCCGGTGGCTGGCCCGGGTTCGTGCCGTCGGCCGCGCGGAAGGCCTCGAGGCGGGGGGACATGGCCCATGCCGCCTAGGGCCGCGGCGGCCGCCTCGCGGCACATCGGCACCCTCCGCGTGACCGAGCGCGTCGGCGCGTACGCCGAGCTGTCGAAGTTCGGCATCGTGCTCCTGGTGCTGGTGTCGGCGGGGGCCGGCTTCATGCTGCGCGCCCCGCTCGGCCCGGAGTTCCCGTGGGCGCAGGGCCTGTTGATGCTCGCCGGCGTGATGCTCCTGTCGTGCGGCGCCTCCGCCCTGAATCAGGTGCAGGAGCGCCGGCGCGACGCCCTGATGGCCCGGACCGCGGGCCGGCCCCTACCGTCCGGTCGGCTCTCGCGCGTGCAGGGGCTCGCCTTCGCGCTGCTCGCGATCGCGGGCGGCGCGGGCATCCTCTGGCTCGGCGTCGGCCACACCGCCGGCATCCTCGGCCTCATCGCGAGCGCCTTCTACAACGGCGTCTACACGCCCTGGCTGAAGCCGCACTCGCCGTTCGCGGCGGTGCCGGGCGCGATTCCGGGGTCCATCCCGCCGGTCATCGGCTGGGTCGCGGGCGGCGGCCATCTCGCCGATGCGGGCGCGCTGATGCTGTTCGGCATCCTGTTCCTTTGGCAGATGCCGCACTTCTGGGCGCTGGCCCTGCGCTATCGCGCCGACTACGCGGCCGGCGGCTTTCCGATGGTCTCGGAGCGGGTCGGCGTCGAGGGCACCGCGCGGCTCATCCTGCTCTATGCGCTCGGCCTCACCGCCTGGTCGCTGGCCGCTCCCACCTTCGGGCTGGGAGGACCGGTGGCGCTGGTCGCGGCCGCCGCCCTCGGGGGCCGGCTCATCTGGCTCGCGACCAAGTTCGCCCGGCAGCCGGAGGACCAGCGCGGGTGGCTCTCGCTGTTCCTGTTCTCCAACTTCTATCTGCTGCTGCTGTTTCTGGCCCTGGTGGTCGAGCGGCTGGTCCGGCACGCCCTCCTCTGAGGTAGCGGTCCGCCGGTCGCCGGCCCGTTGGCGCGGGGATGTGCTCGTCTGTTATCCTGACACCCCGTCTGGAGGTCTGATCGAATGAACATCTGCGTGGTGGGAACCGGGTACGTGGGGCTGGTGACCGGAGCCGTCTTCTCCGATCTCGGCAACGACGTGGTCTGCGTGGACAACGATCAGGCCAAGATCGAGGCGCTGCGGGCCGGCCAGATGCCGATCTACGAGCCGGGCCTCGAGGAGATGGTGATCCGGAACAAGGACGATGGCCGGCTCACCTTCACCATCGACCTGACCGCCGCGGTCCGCCAGTCCGACGTCATCTTCATCGCGGTCGGCACCCCGCCCAAGGAGACCGGCGAGACCGACCTCGCCCACGTCGAGGCGGTGGCCGCCGCGATCGGGCGCGCGATGGACCGGTACAAGGTGGTGGTGAACAAGTCCACGGTCCCGGTGGGAACCGGCGAGTTCGTCCGCGAGGTCATCACGAAGCACCAGCCGCGCCCGATCGACTTCGACGTGGTGTCGAACCCCGAGTTCCTCCGGGAGGGCTCGGCCATCGAGGACACGCTGCGCCCCGACCGCATCGTCATCGGCGCCCCCAACCAGCAGGTGGCCATGACCCTGGTGGAGCTCTACGCCCCGCTCGAGCGGCCCATGATCATCACCGATCTGCCGTCGGCCGAGGTGATCAAGTACGCGTCCAACGCCTTCCTGGCCGCCAAGATCTCGTTCATCAACGCGATCGCCAACATCTGCGAGACCGCGGGCGCCGACGTGAGCCAGGTGATGAAGGGCATGGGCCTGGACAGCCGGATCGGGATGCAGTTCCTCCAGGCCGGGCTCGGCTACGGCGGCTCCTGCTTCCCCAAGGACGTCGACTCCCTCATCCACACCGCGGCCCGCTTCGGCTACGATTTCAAGCTCCTGCGCTCGGTGGTGGAGATCAACCGGGAACGCGCGGCGCACCTGGTGGAGATGATGCGGAAGGCGATGGGCCCGCTCGAGGATCGCACGATCGCGGTGCTGGGTCTGGCCTTCAAGCCGAACACCGACGACATGCGCGAGGCCAAGAGCCTCGAGGTGGTGCGTCTCCTTCACGCGGCGGGCGCGCAGCTGCGGGCCTATGACCCGGTGGCGATGGACAACGCGCGACCGATGATGCCCGAGGGCGTGGTCTTCTGCGAGTCGGCCTACGAGGCGGCGGCGGGGGCGGACGGCGTCGCCCTGCTCACCGAGTGGAACGAGTTCAAGTACCTGAACCTCGACCGGCTGGGCGGCCTCCTGCGGCGGCGCGTGATCTTCGACGCGCGCAATCTGTACGAGCCCGAGCGCATGCGTCGGCTCGGCTTCGAGTACTACTCGATCGGGCGCAAGCCCGTGCTCGCGGGCTGAGGGCCGGCCCGGTGCGCGTGCTCGTGACGGGCGGGGCCGGCTTCATCGGCTCCCATCTCTGCGACTTCCTGCTCGCCCGGGGCTGCGAGGTCGTGTGCATGGACAGCCTGCTCACCGGGTCGACCGACAACATCGCCCACATCAGCGACCCGCGCTTCCTGTTCGTCAAGCACGACGTCACCAACTACATCGTGGTGGGCGGCGCGCTCGACTACGTGCTCCACTTCGCCAGCCCCGCGTCGCCCATCGACTATCTCGAGCTGCCCATCCAGACCCTGAAGGTGGGCGCCCTCGGCACCCACAAGGCGCTCGGGCTCGCCAAGGAGCGGCGCGCCCGGTTCCTGCTCGCCTCCACCTCCGAGGTCTACGGCGACCCGCTCGTGCATCCCCAGCGCGAGGACTACTGGGGCAACGTCAACCCGGTGGGGCCGCGCGGGGTCTACGACGAGGCCAAGCGCTTCGCCGAGGCCATCACGATGGCCTACCACCGCTACCACAAGGTCGAGACGCGGATCATCCGGATCTTCAACACCTACGGCCCGCGCATGCGGGTCGAGGACGGCCGCGCGATCCCCGCCTTCATGAGCCAGGCGCTGCGCGGCGAGGACGTCACGATCTTCGGCGACGGCAGCCAGACGCGCTCGCTCTGTTACGTATCGGACCTCGTGGACGGCATCTACCGGCTGATGATGTCGAACACGTCGGATCCCGTGAACATCGGCAACCCGTACGAGCTCACGATCCGCCAGCTCGCCGAGCGCGTCGTGGCCCTCTCGGGCTCGCGCTCGAAGATCGTCGAGAAGCCGCTGCCTGTGGACGATCCCAAGGTCCGCCAGCCCGACATCACGCGCGCCCGCACTCTGCTCGGCTGGGAGCCGAAGGTCCAGCTCGACGAGGGCCTGCCGAAGACCCTCGCCTACTTCCGGAGCAAGCTGGGCGTCGCCTAGCTATCGCCCCACACGCAGGCTTCAGCGCGTCAGCGCGCAGGCTCGAGCAGCCGCGGCCAGTTCAGGATGAGCTTGAAGCCATCGGAGTCGGTCTGCGACCGCTGCACGGTGGCCAGGATCCGCCCGTCCGGGCCGATGTCGTACACGGGCCGCCAAGGTTCTCCGCCCGGCAGCTCGAAGACCGATTCGCCAAGGCCGAATCTGGGCTCTTTGCCGAGCTCCATCGCGACGATCTTCAGGTTGTGGTCGGCGCCGTGGAAGAACAGCGCGCGTCCTCCCGGGGCCCACCGGGGAGTGAATCCGCCGCCGCTCGAGACCTGCCATTTCCCGGGCCCGTCGAAGGTGGGCACGACGTAGACCTCGAGCCGGCCCGACTCCATCGACGAATAGGCGAGCCATCGTCCGTCCGGAGAGAAGTTCGGCTCGGCCTCGAAGGCTGGCGTGGCGATCCTGGCTTTGGCCGTGCGCGACAGCAGGTCGAGGAGCAGGATGTCATCGCTCGCCTCGAAGGCGATCCAGCGGCCATCCGGCGACCACGACAGGTTTCGTACAACGCTGGGCGAGGAGTACAGCATCTCCGGCTCTCCGAGGACGGAGGAGCGGCGACGCCATATCTCG
>DATFYA010000151.1 GCA_035315345.1 Candidatus Methylomirabilota bacterium | reverse complement strand
ACCATGTCGAGATCGCCGCCCGCCGAGAAGGCCCGGCCCGCCCCGGTGACCACCGCGACGCGCGCGCTGTCGTCGGCGTCGAGGGTCAGCCAGACCTGGGTCAGCTCCCAGTGCAGCCGGTCGTTGGTGGCGTTCAGCACCTCCGGCCGGTTGATCGTGATCAGCACGACCCCGTTGGGCCGGCGCTCGAAGAGCAGGTGCTGGTAGTCTCGGTAGTCCATGTCGGGCCGCCTCCTGTCGGATATGAGGTCCGTTGGGAGGCTAGCACGGCTCGCGCGACTCCCGCTCAGGCCACCGCAGCGAGCTGGCCGATGATGGCCACGCAGGCCTCGGCCAGCTCGGTGCCCTTGGTGCGCATGTGCTGCTTGAAGAACTCCTCGTGCACCGCGTGCTCGTGGAAATGGTGGGGAGTCAGCACCGCGGACAGCGCGAGACTGCCGGGCACCGAGAAGCGCTCGACGTCGCCCGGCCCTGTACCCGTGCCGGGCCATCTCGCTCATGGACGCCTGGCGGCAGTGGTCGGTGATGTCGGTGTGCCATGGGCCATGGCGCTCCTCCGTTGAGTGAGGTGTGGCCCGCAGCGTAGACGGCCGCCCCGGCGCTCGCGACCCTAACGCTCGGCCCGCGCCAGGTGCGCCTGGAATGGCAGCTGGACGTGCCCGCCGATCGTGACCGAGCGCAGGGGCTCCGCCATCTCGGCCCGGATCTTTCCGGTCAGGTCCGCACGGGCGCTGGCGTCCAGGTGCTGCATGGCCGGGATCGCCGCGGTGTCCACGTCGATCTCGCCGGCCAGGAAGCCGTCGGGATCCGGGAAGCGGGCCAGGAGCTCGTACGCCTCGATCTCGACGCGCCGGAAGCCGGCCTTCAGCAGCCGATCGCGCAGCCCGGCGGCGTCGCCCAGCGCGAAGATGTCGCGCACGCCCGACGTGCCGAGCCGGCGCTCGATGGCGCGGTCCAGGAGCTGGTAGAACGGGTGGCGGTCCAGCCCCTGCCAGACGCTCAGCACCGCGCGGCCGCCATCGGCGAGCACCCGGCGCATCTCGGCCAGCGCGGCGGATGGATCGGTGAAGAACATGAGCGCGTACTGGCACAGCACGAGGTCGAACTCTCCATCGGAAAACGGCAGCGCTTCGGCCCGGCCTTCCCGCCACTCGATCGAGCGCTGTTCCCGGCCGGCGGCCGCGCGAGCGACCGCCAGCATGCCCGGGCTCGCGTCGAGACCGGTGATGTGACCGTTGTCCCCGACGCAGGCGGCGGCCCGGCGGGCCACGATGCCCGTGCCACATCCGACGTCGAGGACGCGCTGGCCCGGCCGGGGCCGAGCGAGCTCGACCATGCGCTCCGCGGAAGGCGCGAAGAGCACCGGCACCATGTAGCGCTCGTAGGTCTCGGCGGGATTGTCCATGGTGTTCTCCCTTTCGGTCGATGATCGGTCGACGGTGGGCGGAGTGTATGATGCTGGCGTGACCGCGAGGAATGATCGCCGGTCCGGATCCCTTGCCTCGTCGTCCGCCGATCGGCCGGAGCCTGCCCGAGCGTCCGCGCTTCCTGCTCCGGAGTCCGGTGCAGAGGGATCGACGGGCGTCGATGCGCTGTCGGATGTGCTGCGGGCAGTGCGCCTGAGCGCGGCGGTGTTCTTCCGCGTCGAGGCCAGGTCGCCGTGGGTCATCGGAGTTCCCGACGGCGCGACGATCGCGCGGAGCGTGGTCCCGCGCGCCCAGCACGTCATCTCGTATCACGTCGTGACGGACGGCCGCTGCTGGGGCGGAGTGCCGGGTGAGTCCCCGATGGCCTTGGCACCCGGCGACGTGCTCGTGCTCCCCCACGGCGATCCCTATGTGATGTCGCTCTCGAGTGACCTCCGGGGCGGACCGGAGCAGGCCGAGGTGCTGGGCTTCCTCGGCGCGATGGCGGCCGGCCGGCTCCCGTTCACCGTCACCGAGGATGGGGGCGGCGCGGAACGCCTGCAGCTGGTGTGCGGATTCCTCGGCTGCGACGTGCGTCCCTTCAATCCGCTCCTGGCGACGCTGCCCCGCCTGCTCTGCGTGCGCCGGACGGGATCCGCGGCCGACGACCCGCTGGACCGGCTCGTCGAGTTCACGATCGCCGAGTCGCGAGATCGGCGCGCGGGCGGCGAGTGCGTGCGCCTCCGCCTGGGCGAGCTGATGTTCATCGAGGTGGTGCGGCGCCATCTGGCCGCGCTGCCCCCGGAGCAGCGGGGCTGGCTCGCCGGCCTGCGCGACCCGATGGTGGGCCGCGCCCTCGCGCTGCTGCACGAGCGCCCGGCGCATCCCTGGACCCTCGAGGAGCTGGCCCGGGAGTCGGGCGCCTCCCGCTCCGTGCTGGCCGAGCGATTCACTCTATTCGTGCACGATCCGCCGATGCAGTACCTGACGCGCTGGCGGATGCAAATCGCCGCGCGTCTGCTGGCCGAGAGCACCAGCAAGGTCTCCGCGGTCGCTCTGGAGGTCGGCTACGACTCCGAGGCTGCGTTCAGCCGTGCCTTCAAGAAGGCGGCCGGGGTGCCTCCCGCCACATGGCGGCAGCGGCACGCGGCCCGTCCCGCCGGCATGTTCTGATCCCGCCGTCGCCTTGACGGAGCCGCCGGGTCGCGGCACTATCACCCGGACTCGCGTGCTGCCCGACAACCTCGGCTATCTGTTCGACACCGCGCTGGCCCTCACTCCGTCGAAGCCGGCGGTGTTCCAGGGCGACACCGTGCTGACCTACGCCGAGCTGGACGCCCGCTGCAACCGGTTGGCCAACGCGCTGGCCGCGCTCGGGGTGGGCGCGGGCGACCGGGTCGCCCTGTGCTTCAACAACGACGTGCGCTTCCTCGAGACGCTGTTCGGCGCGATGCGGCTGGGCGCGGTGGCGGTGCCGCTCAACATCCGCATGGGCGACGAGGCGCTCCGCTACGTCACCGAGGACTCCGAGGCGCGGGTGCTGGTGGCGAGCGCGGCCCTGGCCGCGCGCGGCCGCGCGCTGGCCGCGCAGATCCCCGCCATCGAGCACGTGGTCGTCGATGCGCCCGCCGGCGAGGGCGCGCTGGCCTACGAGAGCGTGGTGGTCGCCGCGTCGCCCACGCGGGCCCGGCGCGCCACCGCGTTCGACGAGATCTGCATGCAGCCCTACACCTCGGGCTCGACCGGCAAGCCCAAGGGCGTGCTCCTGACCCACGGCGGGCAGATCTGGAACACCGACATCATGCGGAAGGCGCTGATGGCGGACGACACCGAGCGCGCGCTGATCGCGGTGCCGCTCTACCACAAGAACGCGATGGCCGGCGCGGTGAAGCCGTTCCTGCTCGCGGGCGGCTCGCTGGTGATCCTGCCCGGGTTCGACGCGCTGGAGGTCATCCGCGCCATCGCCCGGTACCAGGTCACGTATCTCACCGGCGTGCCCGCGATGTACAAGATGATCCTCGCGGAGGCGGACGCGCTGGCGAAGCACGACGTCTCGAGCGTGCGCTACGCGGTGTGCGGCTCCGCCGAGGTGCCGGACGAGCTGCTGGAGGAGTTCCGGCGCGTGTTCGGCGCGCCCATCGGCGAGAGCTACGGGCTCACCGAGGGCGGGCCGGTGCCGATCGTGAACACGCGCTGGGGGCTCAAGAAGCGCGGCTCCTGCGGCCTGGCGTTTCCCGGCTGCGACGTGAAGCTGGTGGACGAGACGGGCGACGAGGTGGGTGTGGACGAGGTGGGCGAGCTGGTGACCCGCAACCCGGGGCTGGCCGCCGGCTACTGGAAGCTGCCCGAGGCCACCGCGAAGAAGTTCCGCGGCGGGTGGCTCCACACCGGCGACCTGCTGCGCCGGGACGCCGACGGCTACTACTACTTCGTCGGCCGGCGCGACGACATGATCAACGTGGCCGGCGAGAACGTCTATCCGAAGGAGGTGGAGGACATCCTGCTCCAGCACCCGAACCTGCGTGACGCGTGCGTGGTGCCGGCGCCCCACGACGTCAAGGGCGAGGTACCGATCGCCTTCGTGGTGGCCCGCGAGGCGGGCACGATCAGCGAGGCCGACGTGCGGAAGTTCTTCCTGGAGCGCGGGGCGCCCTACGCGCACCCGCGGCGGGTGGTGTTCCTCGACGCGCTGCCGCTGGGCGGAACCGGCAAGATCGACCGCGGCGCGCTGAAGGCGCGGGCGAGGGAGGTGGGCACGTGAACCGGATGGAGCAGGGCGCGGCGGGTTTCAGCCACTCGCCGTTCATGCGCTTTCTCGGGCTCGAGATCGTGAAGACCGAGAAGGGCCGCGTGGAGATCCGACTGCCGTTCCGCGAGGAGTTCCGCCGCGTGGACGGGTCGGACTGGCTGCACGGCGGGGTGGTGAGCGCGCTGGCCGACATTGCGGGCGACTACGCGGTGATGAGCGAGACCGCGCCCGGCGTGCCGACCATCGACATGCGGGTGGACTACCTGCGGCCGGCGCGGCAGGGCGACCTGACCGCGGTGGGAAAGACGGTGCGGGTGGGGAAGACGGTGAGCGTGGCCGACGTGGAGATCCGAGACTCGAGCGGTACCCTGGTGGCGGTAGGGCGGGCGTGCTACGCCTCGCCGCGGCCGAAGGAGGCGACGTCATGAGCGATCGCATGCCCCCGGATACGTTGAACGACATCGGCGTGCTCAAGCGCCGCGAGATCGAGGCGCGCATCCTGATGCCGGTGCTCTCCGCGCTGGGCGACGAGTTCGGCCGCGAGCGGGTCTTCGAGGTCGCGCGGCGGATCATCGTGGACGTGGCGCGCGAGCAGGGCCGGGGGCTGGCCGAGCGAATGGGCGGCGACAGCCTGGGCCACTTCGCCACCGCGCTGGAGGACTGGAAGAAGGGCGACGCCTACCGCATGGACGTGCTGGAGCAGAACGATCAGAAGCTCTCCTTCAACGTCACGCGGTGCCGCTATGCGGAGATGTACCGGGCCCTCGGCATCCCCGAGGTCGGTGCCCTGCTCTCTTGCAACCGCGACTTCGCGCTGGTGGAGGGCTTCAACCCCGACGTGAAGCTGACGCGCACGCAGACCGTGATGGAGGGCGCCTCGCACTGCGACTTCCGCTTCGAGCTACGGAAGTCCGCCCACGACGCGAAACCCGCCGCAGACCGGACGAAGAATGCGATGGGGGGGCCTGGGGGAGGAGCGACGCCGCTCCCCCCCAGATAAGGACAAGTTTGAGAGCTATCGCGATCGACGCCCACGGCGGGCTCGAGCAGATCCGCCTGCGCACCGACTGGGCGGAGCCCACGGCGGCGCCGGGCCAGGCGGTGGTCGAGGTGAAGGCCTGCGGGCTCAACTACCTCGACATCTTCGTGCTGCGCGGGATGCCGGGCCTGCCGGTGGAGATGCCGCGCATCCCGGGCGGCGATATCTCGGGCGTCGTGCATTCGGTCGGCGCCGGGGTGGCGCGCGACTGGATCGGCAAGCGCGTCCTGGTGGATCCACACATCAAGCACGGTGGCGCGCTGGGCGAGCACGCCAACGGCGGTCTCTGCGAGCGCATCGCGGTGGACGCCGACAACCTGATCGCCATGCCCGACGCGGTGACGTTCGAGCAGGCCGCCTCGCTGCCCATCGCCTACGGCACGGCGTACCGCATGATGATCACGCGCGGGAAGCTGCAGCCCGGAGAGCTGGTGCTGATCCTGGGGGCGAGCGGCGGCGTCGGCACCGGCTGCGTGCAGATCGCCAAGAACCTCAAAGCGCGCGTGATCGCCTGCGCCTCCTCGGCCGCCAAGCTGAAGCGTTTGCAGGAGCTGGGCGCGGACCACGTCATCGACTACACCAGGGAAGACTTCTCCAGGCGCGCCTGGGAGATCTCCGGCAAGAAGGGCGTCGACGTGCTGGTGAACTATACCGGCGGCGACACGTGGGTGCCGAGCCTGCGCACTTTGGCCCGGAACGGGCGCTTGCTCACCTGCGGGGCCACCGCCGGCTTCGACCCGAAGACCGACATCCGCTACATCTGGCGCCGCGAGGTCAACATCGTCGGCGCCAACGGCTGGATGCGCCAGGATCTCGAAGCGCTGCTGGCCGAGGTGGAGCGCGGCTCCATCAAGCCGATCATCCACGCGGTCTACCCCCTCGCCGAATCCCGCGAAGCGATGCGCGTGATGGAAGACCGCGAGGTCTTCGGCAAGATCCTCGTCAAGCCGTGAGCGCCCGAGTGAACGTCGGCTCGTTCTCAACCCTCTCCCCGCTGGGGAGAGGGCGGGGTGAGGGGCTAGCAGTCGTCGACCTCTCCAAGCCCACCCAACCCAGCGAGGTGACCTACGCCCAGCTTGACGCCCACTGTAACGCCATCGCCGCCGGCCTGAGCGCCAAAGGTCTCCGCCGAGGCGACCGCGTCGGCATCCTCGCGCTGAACCGCACGGAGTACATGGCCGCCCTCTACGGCACGATGCGCGCCGGCGCGGTCCCCGTCCCGCTCAACATCAAGCTCCCCGCCGAGGCCCTCGCGTTCATCGCCCGCGACGCCGACCTGAGGTTGATCTTCGTGGACTCTGCCCATAGGAAGGTCGCCCCGTCCAACATCGAGACGGTCGACTTCGACGCCGACTTCCCGCAGTTCCTGAAACCCGGCCCGTTCACCGCGGTCGAGCCCGCAGAGGGCGACATCTGCCTCCAGCCCTACACCTCGGGCTCGACGGGAAGGCCCAAGGGCGTGCTGCTGACCCACGCCGGCCAGGCCTGGCAGATCGACGCGCTCGTGCGCGCCCGGCGCATGACGCCGGAGGACCGCGTGCTGGTGGCGGCGCCGCTCTACCACAAGAACGCGCTGGTGTGGACGAAGGTCTGCATGGCGGCCGGCGCCGGCATCGTGCTGCTGGCCCGCTTCGACCAGCGGCTCTACGTGGAGTCGATCGGCCGCTATCGCGTCACGCGCCTCTCCGGCGTGCCGACGATGTTCCACCTGATCCTCGGCGATCCCGCGCTCGCCCAGGTGGACAAGGGCAGTGTGCGCTCGATCGGGGTGGGCTCGGCGCCCGCGTCGCCCGCGCTCTTCGAGTCGCTGCAGCGCACGTTCCCCAACGCGACGGCCACCAACGGCTACGGCGTGACCGAGGCGGGCCCGGTCATGTTCGCGAATCACCCGGAGGGCAAGCCGCGCCCGGCCACGTCCATCGGCTACCCGCTGGAGGGCTGCGAGATCCGCCTGGACCCGGGGCCCGACGAGGGCGTGCTGCTCACGCGCAACCCGGGCGTGATGGCGGCGTACCACAACCTGCCCGAGGAGACCGCGCGGCGCCTCGAGGACGGCTGGTTCGACACCGGCGACGTCTGCCGGCGCGACGCCGACGGCTTCTATTACTTCGTCGGCCGCACCGACGACATGTTCGTGTGCGGCGGCGAGAACGTCTACCCGGGCGACGTCGAGTCCACGCTCGAGCGGCATCCCGACGTGCTGCAGGCCGCGGTGCTGCCGGTCGATCATGCGCTGAAGGGCCAGGTGCCGGTGGCCTTCGTGGTCGCGCGGCCGAGCGCCGGGCTCACCGAGCAGGCCGTCAAGGAGTGGGCGCTCGCCCACGGTCCGGCGTATCAGCATCCCCGGCGGGTATTCCTCGTTGCCGAGCTGCCGCTGGCCGGCACGAACAAGATCGACCGCGCGGCGCTCAAGGCGCGCGCTCTGGCCACCCCCACACCAGGAGGATGAGAGCAATGTTCATCGATCGCCGGAGCTTCGTGAAGGGCGCCGCCGTCGCGGGCGCGGCCGCGGTGGCCCCGCAGGTGCTCGTGCGTACCGCGCGTGGCGCGGACAAGAACAAGGTGGTGTTCGTCTCCGAGGAGTCGAACCCGAAGGCGATCGCGGTCTATGACAGGATCAACGCGGACTTCAAGAAGGAGACCGGGATCGAGGTGGTGATGGAGTATCCCGGCTTCGCCAACATCGCCAAGCGCGTGGCGACACTGATCGCGGCCGGCACCCCGCCCGAGATCGTCTGGTACGGCGCCGGGCAGGCGATGAACCTGGCCATCGAGGGCCAGCTGGCCGACGTGGGCGACGTGCTGAAGGCCACCGGGGGCACCGCAGAAAATCTGCGGATGATCTACAAGGGCGCGGACCGCTCCATCCCGACCAGCCAGCAGTTCACCTACGGCTGGTACCGCAAGGACCTCTTCGACGCCAAGAAGGTCCCGGCGCCGAAGTCCTGGGACGACTACCTCAAGGCGGCCAAGGCGCTCAACGAGCCGCCCGGCATGTACGGCTGCATCGTGCCCTCAGCCGAGACGGGCGCCAGCACGCTCCTGCTCGAGACGATGTTCATGAAGAACGACGTGCACTGGTTCAAGTGGAACGCGGGCAAGAAGGACTACGAGGTGGTGCTGGACCAGGGGGACCAGAAGAAGCGCGCGATCGAGACGCTCGACTTCCTCAACGAGCTGCACAAGTTCTCGCCCGAGGCCAGCACCTACAACTGGGGCGAGCTGATGTCGACCTACTTCAGCGAGAAGGCGGCGTCGTCCTACTACGTGGGCTCGCGGCTGCTCGACCAGACGATCGCCAACAACCCCAAGATCGCCGACGCCACCATGCCGTTCGAGCTGCCGAAGAAGCTCACCGAGGCCTACTACCTCTCGATCCAGGGCTTCCACGTCCTGGACAAGTCGAACGTGGAGGGGGCCAAGAAGTACGTCACGTTCTTCATGAAGCACCCTGACGTCATCAGCTGGTACCACGCGGTGCCGCTGCACATCATCCCGGCCAGCCGCGACATGCTGCACTCGGCCAAGTACCAGGACAACCCGGTGATCCAGAAGCGCATGGACGTGCTGAAGTTCCTCGACTCGGTGTGGACCAAGGGCGTGCCGCTCTACTACTGGGATGGTCGTGAGCTGAACCCGTACATCGGCCTCTACCACAACGAGAACCTGGCCGGCTGGATGCTCGCGATGCGCAACATCAAGGGCATGAAGTCGGACCAGATCGTGGACGAGGCCGCCGCCCAGGTCCGCAAGAAGATGAAGCGAGTGGGCTAGGGTGACCGACGGACCGACGCCGACGGTCATCGATACCGATCCCGGCATCGATGACGCGCTGGCGTTGCTGCTCGCCTGGGGATCCCCCGAGCTCGACGTCCTGGCGCTGACGGTGGTCGCGGGCAACGCTCCGCTCGCCGATACGGCACGTAATGCCGCGCGCCTGGTTGCCGCGCGCCGGCCGGCTCGGGTGCCCCAGATCGCACTGGGCGCGGCGGCCGCGTCCTCGGCGGTGCGGCCCTGCTGGCGCGCGACGATGTAGGCGGCGTACCAATCCGACCAGAGGTGCTTCGGGGCGGTCGACTCGTACTGGCCGTGGCCATGCTCCGTTTCGCGCAGGAGATCGGTCAGCGTCGCGACATCGAAGCTGCTCAGCCCGCGTCCGGGAAGCCGGGTGGTGACCTCCTGGACCATCCAGCCGTTGCCGTCGGGATCGCTGAAGGAAATCCACGAGCTGTAGGAGCGGCGCTCCGGGTCCGGGCCCGGCAGTCGCCCCTGCGTCCCGGTGACCCGCAGCGTGCCGTCGAAATGAAAGATCTCGCTCGGGTTGGCACCGTGGACGACGAGCTCGGCCCGTGCGGCCTGGACGTCGTCGACGATGAGGAGCAGTCCGTGGACCGAGCCCGGCGCGGCGGGCGTGAGGCCCTTGCCGACGTTTCGATCCTGGGCATCGTGACCTCCGCGGTTGGGGAGCGACCTCGAACGAGGGCATAGTCTACCTCAACGCGGGCCGCTGATTTCCGCGGGACGTGGTAGAGTCGCCCGCGATGAGCGCCACCTCCGAGCGGCGCGCGTGGATCCTCGGCACCACCGCCCCGGCCCTCGTCTTCCTCCTGGTCATCGCGTACCTGCCCATCGGCTACGCGGTCGCGCTGTCCTTCTTCAAGAAGACCGCGTTCAACCCGGCGATGACGTGGGTCGGGCTCGACAACTACCGCTACATCTTCAATGAGCCCGAGTTGTGGCACGCCTTCGGCCGCTCGGTGGTATTCACGGCGGGCTCGGTCGGCCTCCAGCTCGTGATCGGCCTCGGCTCCGCCCTCCTCCTGAACCGCGCCTTCGCCGGCAGCACGGTGGTGCGGAGCCTCTTCGTGCTGCCGTACCTGGTGCCGTCCATCGTGGTGGCACTGGTCTTCCAGTGGCTGCTCTCGCAGGAGTACGGCGTGATCAACCAGCTGCTGATGCAGACCGGCGCCGTCTCCCACCCGGTGAACTTCTTCGGCGGCCTCGGCACGGCGATGTGGGCGGTGATCGGCATGGCCGGCTGGCAGTACGGCTCCTTCGCCACGCTGCTGATCCTGGCGCGGCTTCAGTCCATCAACCCGAAGCTCTACGAGGCGGCCGCCGTCTCCGGCGCCGGGCCGTGGCGCGCATTCCTCGACGTGACGCTGCCTGCGCTGCGCACCACGCTGATCGTGATCGCGCTGCTGCGCGGCATCTGGATGTTCAACAAGTTCGACTCGATCTGGCTGGTGACCCACGGTGGCCCGCTCAAGGCCACCGAGACCCTGCCGCTCTACGCCTACCGGCTGGCCTTCGAGGAGTTCGACTTCGGCCTGGCCGCGGCGGCGTGCGCCGTGATGTTCGTGGTGCTGCTGGCGGGCGCATTCCTCTACTTCAAGCTCTTCGACCCCACGCGCGAGATCGAGGTGGGCCGGTGAGACGCTGCGCCCCGCTGGCCCTGCTGCTCGCGGTGCTGGTGGTCGTGGCCTTTCCGTTCTACTGGATGCTGCTGTCGTCCTTCACGCCGCGCGAGGTGCTGTTCAAGCCGCCCTACAAGCTCTTCCGCCTGGATCTCTCGCTGGCGAACTATCGCGAGCTGCTCTTCGCCACCGAGTTCCTGACCTACCTGCGCAACAGCCTCATCGCGGCCGCCGGCGCCATCGTGCTGAACGTGATCGCGGCCACGCTGGCCGGCTACGGCCTCACCCGTTTCGCCTTCCCGGGCAAGAAGGGTTTCGCGTTCGGGACCCTCTTCTCCTACATGTTCCCGCCCATCCTTATGGTGATCCCGCTGTACATCCTGTTCTCCGCGCTCCAGATGCGGAACAGCTACCTGGGCCTGATCCTGGCCCACATGGCCATCAGCCTGCCGCTCAACATCTGGCTCATGTGGCAGTACTTCCAGATCGTGCCCGTCTCGCTGGAGGAGGCCGCGTGGACCTCCGGCGCCGGCCGACTCGCCGCCCTGCGCCAGGTGTGCCTGCCGTCGGCGCGGCCCGGCATCCTCTCGGTGGCCATCTTCTCGTTCGCGCTCTCCTGGAACGACTTCACCTTCGCGTTCATCCTCCAGACCGATCGCAAGATGTTCACGCTGCCCGTCGGTCTGGCCACCTTCGTGGAGCAGACCGGCGTGCACTGGGGCATGGTGATGGCCGCCGCGGTGCTGGTCTCGGTGCCCACGTTCCTGCTGGTGTTCTTCCTTCAGCGCTACCTGCTGAGCGGCCTGCGGACGGCGGGGTAGGGACTCCCGCGATGGCCTTCAAGGTCCGGCTGGAGGGCGTGCAGAAGACGTTCGGGCGCGGCACCCGCGCCGTCCTGGCGGTGCGCGACCTGTCGCTCGAGATCGGCGAGCGCGGGTTCTTCACCTTCGTCGGCCCCTCCGGCTGCGGCAAGACGACCACGCTGCGGATGATCGCCGGCCTCGAGACGCCCACCGCCGGCCGCATCTGGTTCGGCGACACCGACGTGACCGCGCTGCCCCCGCAGCAGCGCGACATCGCCATGGTCTTCCAGGACATCGCGCTCTTCCCCTACATGACCGTGCGCCAGAACATCGGCTACCCCCTGCGCATCGCCGGCCTGCCAAAGGCTCAGGTGGAGGCGAAGGTGGAGAAGGTGGCGGCGACCCTCGGCCTCACCGACAAGCTCACGCAGAAGCCCGGCCAGCTCTCCGGCGGCCAGCAGCAGCGCGTGGCCATCGGCCGCGCGCTGATCCGGGAGCCCAAGGTGCTGCTGATGGACGAACCTCTTTCAGCTCTGGACGCAAGGCTTCGAGTAGAAATGCGCACCGAGATCCTGCGCCTGCACCGGCAGATCTCGTCCACCATCATCTACGTCACCCACGACCAGGTCGAGGCGATGACCATGTCCACGCGGGTGGCGGTGATGGACCAGGGGCGGGCGCTGCAGGTAGCGCCGCCGCGGGAATTGTTCGCGCGTCCGGCGGATGTGACGGTGGCGACGTTTATCGGGACGCCGGCGATGAACATCATTCCGGCTACGGTGGTGGAGACGGCGAGCGGGCTGGCGATCGAGCTGCTGGGCAGGCAGACTCCGGTGGCGCCGCGCCACCACTCGGCCTTGCAAGGATTGAAGCGGGTGGACGTTGGCATCCGACCGCAGGCGTTGCGATTGATTCCGGCGGGGCCCGATCGACCTGCTGGCCGCGTATTTTTGCGTGAGCCGCTGGGCCTGGAGGATGAAATGCTCGTGGAGGTGACCGACGGCACGCGGGTGAAGGTGGTAGCGACGGCCACAGAGGAGTTTCCGGAAGGTGCACAAGTGGGGCTAGCCTTCCGGCCATCTGACCTGTACTTGTTTGTTGCGGAGTCCAAGGGGACGATCTGCTGCGGCATCGACTGAGCAACCGCGGCCCACGGTGACCGACAAGCATCGAGAGACCAGGACACGGGCCAGGGTCTGGACGTTCGACGTTGACCGGAATGCCAGCCGTGCTTACGTTGACGCAGCGACAGTACCCGGCGCCGCCCACTGACTTTGAAGCCACGCCCGAGGTCGAGATTCTGTGGACCCTGTACGGGGACCTTCCGCTCTGTGGGGTACCTAACCGTGGAGCGGGCTGATGGACAGGTCCTCTCGGCGGCCACGCGACTCAAGGGGGATCGGGAAGACACTAAAATGCTCCCACTGGGCGCGCACGCCTCCTGAGCCCTTCCCTCGTTGCCGGCTGTGTTCCCTTTCTCGGCCGCGTACACTCATGGCATGAGCCGGCGAACTATCGCTGGTCGGCTGCACCGCCGGGGTGCCCCCCGGCGGCGGCGAGGCCCCCATTCCCGCCAAGCTCGACGTCATCTTCGTTGGATTGGCTTTGAGATCGCGAACGCTATGTCCACCCTCGCCAACGCCACCTGCGATGGCGTGGCCGACTGCCTGACGTTCCGCGTCCAGGACCTCTTCGACACCGATATCCAGCTCGCCACGGTGGTCACGCTCTTCCTCTCGCCGGAGCTGGATGCGCGACTGCGTTCGAAGCTCACGAGCCAGCTCAAGCCCGGCAGCCGGATCGTGTCCCACCGCTACGGCATCAGCGACTGGGTGCCCGCGTGGCGGATGGTCACCCTCAACGTCCGCGATACCCGTAACGACATCCTGTGGCGCGCGCCGTGACCGCGGACAGCTCGCTCGATCAAGCGCGTGCGGTGTTCGAGCGGCAGGCGTGGGGCGATGCCTACTCGCAGCTCAGCGACGCTGATCGCGAATCGGCGCTCGCGCCCGAAGACCTCGAGCGGCTCGCGATCGCCGCGCACCTGGTCGGCCGCGACGCTGAGAGCGCGGAGGCCTGGACGCGGGCGCATCACGCGTTCCTCGGCCAGGGGGCGGCGCCGGGGGCGGCGCGGTGCGCGTTCTGGCTCGGCTTCACGTCGCTGCTCCAGGGCGAGTCGGCGAAGAGCGGCGGCTGGCTCGCCCGCGGCCAGCGGCTGCTGGACGATGGCGGGCACGACTGCGTGGAGCGCGGCTACCTGCTCGTGCTCCAGGCGCTGCGGCGCATGTGGGAGGGGGACAACGCGACGCTGCATGCCACGTTCGATCAGGCGGCGCGGCTCGGCGAGCGCTTCGGTGATGCGCAGCTGATGGCGTTCGGCCGCGTGGGGGTCGGCGAGGCGCTCATCCGGGCGGGGCGGACGGCGGAAGGGGTGGCCCTGTTCGACGAGGTCATGGTGGCGGTGACCACCGGTGAGCTGTCGCCGGTCGGCGTCGGCATCATCTACTGCGCGGTGATCGGGGAATGCCAGGAGATCTTCGACCTGCGCCGGGCGAAGGAGTGGACGAAGGCGCTCGGCCAGTGGTGTGCGTCGCAGCCGGACCTGGTGCCCTATCGCGGCCAGTGCCGGGTGCACCGCGCGGAGATCATGCAGCTGGAGGGGGCCTGGGCGGACGCCATGCGCGAGGCCAGGAACGCGTGCGACCGGCCCGGCGAGACCGTGGGCCGATCCTGGGTCGGCGGGGCGCTCTATCTTCAGGCCGAGCTGCACCGGCTGCGCGGCGAGCTCGCGCGGGCCGAGGAGGTCTATCGCGAGGCGAGCCAGGCGGGCCGCGACTCGCAGCCCGGTCTCGCCTTGCTGCGGCTGGCGCAGGGCAAGACCGAGGCCGCCGCGGCGGCCATCCGCCGGCTGATGGACGAGGCCGGTGATCAGGCCGCGCGCTCCAGGCTGCTGGCTGCGCACGTCGAGATCATGCTGGCCGCGAACGACGTGGCGGCGGCGCGCGCCGGCGCCGACGAGCTGAACCGCATTGCGGAGGCGCTCGATGCGCCGCTGCTGCGCGCGATGGCCGCGCACGCCACGGGCGCCACCTTCCTCGCCGAGGGCGACGGCCGCGCCGCGCTCACCGCATTGCGGAAGGCCTGGGCGGCCTGGCAGGGGATCGAGGCACCCTACGAGGCCGCGCGGGTCCGCGTGCTCATCGCGCTGGCCTGCCGGGCGCTCGGCGACGACGACACCGCGCAGATGGAGCTCGACACCGCGCGCTGGGTCTTCCGGCAGCTCGGGGCCGCGCCGGACGTGGCCCGGGTGGAGGCGCTGTCCCGCGCGGCCACCGCGCCGCCACCGGGCGGGCTCACCGCCCGTGAGGTCGAGGTGCTTCGCCTGGTCGCAGAGGGCAGGAGCAACCGGGAGATCGCGAAGGCGCTGGTCCTCAGCGACCACACGGTCCGGCGCCACCTGCAGAACATCTTCAACAAGATCGGGGTGTCGTCGCGGGCGGCGGCCACCGCCTTCGCGTTCCAGCGCGACCTGGTCTGACGCCTCTCGTGGTACGAACGTACCACGCTCCTCGACCGTGAAATTTGGCCCGAACGGTCGATGCGCGCGTGAGTGCCCGCGCCTACGGTGTCTCCTGGGATCCAACCTGAAAGGAGACACACCATGGCGACTGCCACCGATCCGAAGGTGACCCGACACGCGTCGGTCCTCGATGCCGTCCGCGCCCTAGCGCCGAAGATCACCGCCCGCGCCGCCGAGATCGAAAAGGCGCGGCGGCTGCCGCGTGACCTGATCCGCGACCTGACCGCGGCGGGCTGCTTCCGCATGCTGGTGCCGCGTAGCCACGGGGGCGGCGGCTTCGACCTGCCGAGCGCGATGAGTGTGATCGAGGAGCTGAGCCGCGCGGATGCGTCGGTGGCCTGGACAACCGTGAACCTGGCGGGCGGCTGGATCAACGTGGGCAGCATTCCCCGCGCGACGTTCGACGCCCTGTACGCCAACGGGCCCGACGTCATCCTGGGTGGTGTGTTCGCTCCTTCGGGGACGGCCGTGCCGGTGGACGGCGGATACCGCGTGACCGGTCGGTGGGCGTTCGCCAGCGGCTGCGAGGATTGCCAGTGGCTGTTCGGCAACTGCATGGAGGACCACGAGGTTGCTCCCCGGCTGCGCACCGTGCTGTTCTCACCCGATCAGACCGAGATCGAGGACACCTGGTCGGTCTCCGGGCTGTGCGGCACCGGGAGCCATCATTTCGTCGCGCACGACGTGTTCGTCGCGGCCGATCGGACGTGCCTGCCCTTCTCGGATCCGCCGTGCCTGGACGAGCCGCTGCTGCGGATGCCCATGCCGCCGGTCTTCGCCTTCGGGGTCGCCAGCGTTGCGATCGGCATCGCCGAGGGGGCGCTGGAGGACATACTCGCGCTCTCGCGGAGCAAGGTGCCCTTGCTCGCTCACACCGCGCTCGCCACCAACCCGCTGTTCCAGAACCAGCTCGGTGCGGCCGACGCGCAGCTGCGCGCGGCCCGCGGCCTGCTGTACGCCGACGCCGCCGCCGCGTGGGGGACGGCGGTGGCCGGCGCCGAGTTCACACCCGAGCACCGCGCCCGCATGCGAGCGGCGACCACCTTGGCCGCCACGACCGCGGCTTCCGTCGTGGACATGGCCTACCACGCGGGCGGCGGCAGTGCGATCTACGCTGGCAGCCCCCTCCAGCGCCGCTTCCGTGACGTCCACGCGATAACCCAGCACTTCCTGGTGAAGCGCGACGTCTTCACGACCGCCGGCGCGGTGCTGGCTGGCGTCGAGGCCGACCTCACCGTGTTCTGACGGGCGGGCTCACTCGGGCGCTCGTCGCACACCGCCTCGCGGGCGGTGGTACGGTCAAGCCGTGGAGACGACGCGCGCCGGACACGCCGCTGCAAGCAAGCAGGCAACGCGGGAGCGCGTCTGGTCGCTCCTCACCGAGCGGCGGGTCGCGCGCTTCCCCGGCGCGGTCGGGCGCATCCCGAACTTCGTCGGTGCGGAGGCGGCGGCTCGGCGGCTCGCGCAATCGTCGGCGTGGCAGGCCGCGCGCGTGATCAAGTGCAATCCCGACGCGCCGCAGCTGCCCGTGCGGGCGCTGGCCCTCGAGCAGGGCAAGCGCGTGTTCATGGCCGTGCCGCGCCTTCGCGAGGAGCGCTGGTTCCTCGAGCTCGACCCGCGGCGGCTCGCGGGCCGCGAGCGCGCGGCGGCCAGCATCCGCGGCGCGGGCAAGCTTGGCAAGGCCACGCTGCCGAAGGACATGCCGAGGATCGAGCTGATCGTCGCGGGATCGGTCGCGGTCCGTCGGGACGGCGCGCGCGCGGGCAAGGGCGGCGGCTTCTCGGATCTGGAGTTTGCGCTGCTGACGGAGCTCGGCCTGGTCGGCCGATGGACCACCGTCGCCACCACGGTCCATCCGCTTCAGATCGTCAGCGAGCCGATCCCGATGCTCGCACACGACATCCCGCTCGACCTGATCGTGACCCCGGACGAAACGATCCGGTGTCCCCGGCGCCACCGCCGACCGAAGGGCATCGTGTGGAGCGCGCTGACCGACGAGAAGATCGCCGAGGTGCCCCTGCTCGCGCGCCTTGCGCGGGAAAGACGCCGCGACCGTTAGAGGCCGGTCGATCGCGAGCTCGAAGATCTGGTAGCGATCCGCGGCGCGCGCCGTGTATTCTTGGCGCAACCCTATCGACAGGAGGCATCATGGCTGACCCTGCGTTGAAGGTTCGAGTCTTCAGCAGCCCCACCTGAGGCCCCTGCAAGGCGGCGAAAGAGTTTCTTTCGTCTCAGGGGATCGCGTTCGAGGACATCAACGTGCTGGCGGACGACGGTGCGCGGGACGAGCTCATCAAGCTGAGCGGGGGGATGAGCATCCCGGTGATCGTGGTCGGGGATCAGGTGGTGCGCGGCTTCAACAAGCCGGTGCTGAAGAGCCTGCTCGGGATCTGACCCCGCCTCCCGGGCTCTTCGTCGGCTTCGGCCAGGACACGTGAGCGCGAGAAGACCGGCGAAGCGCAACACGACGGCCAGGCGCCAGATGCCGGCGAAGGCCAAGGCGTCGGCCCGGCGCGCCTCCCCCTACGCCGCCGGCCTCCCTCGCCGCCCCGCCAACTACGTCCCGCTGACCCCGATCTCCTTCCTCGCCCGCTCGGCCGCGGTCTACCCCGACAAGCCCGCGGTCATCCACGGCGAGCGCATCTTCACGTATGCCGAGTTCGCCGCACGCTGCCGCCGGCTGGCCTCGGCGCTCGCCCGCCGCGGCATCGGCTCCGGCGACACCGTGGCGATCATGGCCCCCAACGTGCCCGCCATGCTGGAGGCGCACCTGGGTGTGCCCATGGCCGGCGCGGTGCTGAACGCGCTGAACTACCGGCTGGACGCGCGCACGATTGCCTTCCTCCTCGAGCACAGCGAGGCGAAGGTGCTGATCACGGACCGCGAGTTTGCCTTGACCCTCGAGGCCGCGCTCGGGCAGAGCCGGCGCCGGCCGGTCGTGATCGACATCGACGACCCGCTCTACGAGGGCGAGGGGCGGCGGCTCGGCGAGACGGACTACGAGGGCCTGCTGGCCGAGGGGGATCCCGACTTCGAGCCGGTGCGGCCGGCCGACGAGTGGGAGGCGATCTGCCTCCTCTATACGTCGGGCACGACCGGCAATCCCAAGGGCGTGGTCTACCATCACCGGGGCGCCTACCTGAACGCGCTCGGCAACGCGCTGGCCTTCGGGCTCACGCCGCGCTCCGTGTACCTCTGGACGCTGCCGATGTTCCACTGCAGCGGCTGGACCTACACGTGGGCCACCACCGCCGTCGGCGGCACCCACGTGTGCCTGCGCCGCGTGGACCCGGCGCTCGTCTTCCCGGCGATCGCGCGGCACCGGGTCACGCACATGTGCGGGGCGCCGGTGGTGATGACGATGCTCATCCACGCGCCCGCCGAGACCAGGACGGCTTTCGATCACGTGGTGGAGTTCGCCACCGGCGGCGCGGCGCCGCCGACGCCGGTCATCGCGGCCATGGAGGCGATGGGCTTCCGGGTCACGCACCTCTACGGGCTCACCGAGAGCTATGGTCCGGCCACGCTCTGTGCCTGGCAGGAGGGCTGGGAGCACCTGCCGCTGCCCGACCGCGCCGCGAAGATGGCGCGGCAGGGCGTGGGCTATCCCACGCTCGAGCAGCTCGCGGTCATGGACCCGAAGACCGGCGCGCCGGTGCCCCGCGACGGCCGGGCGCTGGGCGAGATCGTGCTGCGGAGCAACACGGTGATGAAGGGGTATCTCAAGAACCCGGCGGCCACCGACGAGGCGCTCCGCGACGGGTGGTTCCACACCGGCGACCTGGCGGTCTGGCACCCGGACGGCTACGTCGAGATCAAGGATCGGTCGAAGGACGTGATCATCTCGGGTGGCGAGAACATCTCCTCGCTGGAGGTGGAGGAGGTGCTCTACCGTCACCCGGCGGTGATGGAGGCGGCGGTGGTGGCGCGGCCGGACGAGAGGTGGGGCGAGACGCCGTGCGCGTTCGTCACCTTGAAGCCCGGCGACGAGGGCGATACGGACGAGGCGCGCATCGTCCAGTGGTGCCGCGACCACCTGGCCGGCTTCAAGGTGCCGAAGCGCGTGGTCTTCGGCCCGCTACCCAAGACCTCCACGGGCAAGATCCAGAAGTTCGTGCTGCGGGACCGGGCCCGCGGCGAGGCGTGAGCTTCGC
>DATFYA010000150.1 GCA_035315345.1 Candidatus Methylomirabilota bacterium | reverse complement strand
GGGTAGTACGGGAATGCCGGGCCGACCGCGAAGCCGCGATGGAAGCCATGGCCGATGCCATGGTGACCATGGAACCCGTGGGGCCCGGCGATACCATGGTGTCCATCGAATCCCTGGTGCACGACGCCCCCGTGCGGTCCGCCGGGTCCGGCCTCACCCGGCACCCCGAGCGCGAGCACCAACGCGAGCGTGGCGACGACAGCGAACGTCCTCTTCATCATGGTGATGCCTCGCTTTCTCCTGCTCTTGCGATGCCTCCCGATTGCCGGAGATTCTCGTGAGGGTCAGGCGAAACCGCCGTTGGCGCGCAGCACCTGTCCGTTGATCCAGCCGCCGCCGGGCCCGGCCAGGAACGACACCACGTCCGCGATGTCCTCCGGGCGACCGAGCCGCTCGAGCGGCGCCAGCTTGCGGAACTGCTCGATCTGCGCCTCCGTCTTGCCCTGGACAAAGAGCTCGGTCCCCACCGGACCCGGTGCCACCGCATTGACCGTGATCTGGCGGCCCCGCAGCTCGTTGGCGAGCACGCGGACGAGACCTTCGACGCCGGCCTTCGAGGCGATGTAGGCCCCGTAGCCCGGGAGCGACCTGGCCACGACACTGCTGGAGAGCGCGATGATGCGTCCGCCGGGGCCGACACGCCGCGCGGCCCGGCCGAGCACGATGAACGTTCCGCGCAGGTTGACCGCGATGATCCGGTCGAACGCGCGCAGGTCGCCGTCTGCGATGGGCCCGAGTGGCATGATGCCCGCGCTGTTCACCACCACGTCGATCCGCCCGAATGCGTCGCGCGACTGCTGAAAGAGCCGCTCCACCGCTTCCTCATCGGCGACGTCGGCCTGGACGGTGAAGGCGTGCCCGCTCGCGGCGTTGATCTCGGCCACCGCGTCCTCCGCTCGCGCCGGATTTCCCGCGTAGCCGAGCGCCACCGAGAAGCCGTCGCGGGCCAGGCGCAGGGCGACCTCGCGCCCGATGCCGCCCGACGCGCCGGTCACGACCGCGACTTTGGTCTGAGTGCTGGTCATTCGATCTCCCTCGTATGCGTTGTGTCTTTTGGACGAGTGGACGATCGACGCGAGCGATACGGAGCGGCGTTTTCAGGCAAGAATCCGACAGGTCGCGGATCACGGGCCGCCGGGGCCCGGATCCGGGAGCCGATCCCGGCCCGGACGCTCGACGATACGCTAGCCGGCCTGCCGATCGAGCTTGACCATGATGTCGGACTCGATCAGCGGATCGTTGGCGACCCCGTACAACGTGTCACCCTTCCGGACCAGCGTCGTCCATGTGCCGCTCGAAGTACGAAACGTGTACTGATCCCCCTCCGGAACGACGGTGCCGGACCATGTGCTGCCCTTCACCAGATTGTTGGCGCCGGGTCCAGGGGTCACGGTCGCGGTAAAGGTGCCGTCATCGTGGATGTTCAGGACGCAGCGTCCTTCGGCCACGTAGAGCACGCCGCCGATCTGCGAGAACGAGCCATGCCAGGTTCCGCCGAGATTCCTCTCGGGCGTCTCGGGCGTCGCCGCGCTGGTCGCCACGACGCCGCCGATGACGATGGCCAGAGCGGTCAGGATCCCGATGTTCGTGCGCTTCATGATCGATCCCTCGCTTTCTGCCGCGACATATCGAAATTGCAAGGAATCTGCCATGCGCAGGCCGTCCAAATGCCCCCGCCGACGCACTTTCGTCGCCGGGAGCGCGGGTAGGAATTTCGTGCCGGATGAATCTTCCGGGTCAGAGCCCGAGATCGGAAAGACCCGCGTGTCCGTCGGGCCGACGGCCGAGAGGCCACTGATACTTGCGATCCGCCTCGCGAATCCGCAGGTCGTTGATGCTGGCGTGACGCCGCGCCATGAGACCGTTGGCGGCAAACTCCCAGTTCTCGTTGCCGTACGAGCGGAACCACTGTCCACTGTCGTCGTGCCATTCGTAGGCGAAGCGCACCGCGATCCGTGTGTCGTCAAACGCCCACACCTCCTTGATCAGCCGGTAGTCGAGCTCCCGATTCCACTTTCTCGTCAGGAACTCGACGATCGCGTCGCGGCCCGAGAAGAACTCGGCGCGATTGCGCCAGACGCTGTCTGGCGAATACCCTTGCGCGACCTTCAGCGGATCGCGACTGTTCCATGCGTCCTCGGCGAGCCGCACCTTCTGGATTGCGGCGGCGCGATCGAATGGCGGCAGCGGGGGGCGGGTCGGCTCTGCGGTCGATGGGGTCCGGGTCGCGGTGCTCATGCCATGGCCCTCCTGGCTCGGGGGTGGATCTTCGTCATGGGCTTCTCCTTTCTATGATGCCGCCGCCGGCAACCCGCACCGCGCTCTCGCCAGCCTCCGGCAAGAATTCGCCACGGCCCTCCGACCCGACGAAGGTCGGGTGGACGGTCGCCGCCCGCGGGTCTAGCCTGAGGAGTGAGGACAGCCCATGAGCGGACGCCCACGCCGGTGGTCGCGATCGTCGACGACGAGTCCCGGTGCTGCTCCGTCCGGAACCCGGTCGCTCGCGGCCGGGGCGGTCGCGTTCCTCGGCAAGCCATTCCACGGCGACGTGCTGCTCGACGCCGTGAGACGAACCCAGCAGCCCGCAGCGTGTGGAGGACAATGACGATGATGATGACGATGACCCCGACCGAGACCCCGGCGCCCAGCCGCGCCGCGAGGCCGAGCGTGCTGCCTCTCGCCCGACTGCGCCGGGTCACGGACTACATCCAGGAGCATCTCGACGAGGATCTGCGACTCGCCCAGCTGGGCTCGGTCGTCTACATGAGCCCCTATCATTTCGCCCGGCTCTTCCAGCACAGCACCGGGCTGCCGCCCCACCGCTTCGTGGTGCGCACGCGCGTCGATCGCGCGATCCGCCTGCTGGCCGCGCGCGAGCTGCCCATCTCTCGTATCGCGCGCCTGGTCGGCTTCCGGACCCCGAGCCATTTCTCGACCGTGTTCCGCCGCTTGACCGGAACGACGCCGGGCGCATACCGAGCCGCGCTATCGCAGGCGAGCCAGTCGCGTCGGGAAGGGGGCCTGACGACCCCCGCTGGGGCGGCGGCGCTCCGGCGCGCGCCGCGCGATGCGACCACGCCGGGGCCGATTCCTTGCGCCGGCGCGGGCGCCGCATCATAATCCCCGACATGGCGAAGTGGCGCGTGCATCCCGAGGAGGAGCCGCCCCGGCAGACCGCGGCCCTCGTCGAGCAGGTCGAGCGGGACGGCGGCGCGGTCCTGGCCGTGTACCGCGAGCCGGTGGGCGATCACTGGCACGTGTTCTGCCTCCTTCCCATGGAGATGGTCGAGCCCACTCCCTACCAGCGCGATCTGTCCCCGACCCACGTCAAGCGGCTGCAGGAGGTGGTCAAGAAGATCGACCGCTTCGTGGATCCGGTGGTGATGATGTCGCCGGGCCCGGGCCGCTACTGGACGCCCAACGGCAACCATCGGCGCGCCGTCCTCGCCAAGCTCAAGACCCGGGTCATTCCCGCGATCCTGGTGCCGGAGCCGGAGGTGGCGTACCAGATCCTCGCGCTGAACACCGAGAAGGCCCACAACCTCAAGGAGAAGTCCCTCGAGGTGATCCGCATGTACCGCGGCCTCGCCGAGGAGCAGCCGGAGTCGGGCGAGGAGGACTACGCGTTCCAGTTCGAGTCCGCCCACTTCATCACCCTCGGCCTGCTCTACGAGCAGAACAAGCGCTTCGCGGGCGGAGCGTTCGCACCGATCCTGCGCCGGGTGGACAAGTTCCTGAAGGGCCGCTTCCCGAAGACGCTGGCCGAGCGCGAGGAGCGTGCCGCCCTCGTGCGTGCGGCCGACGAGGCCCTCGGCGCGGTGGTGGCCAAGATCAAGAAGCGCGGCATCAACCATCCCTACGTGAAGAACTACGTGCTCGCCCGCACCACCCCGCTCACCCGCCAGCGCAAGACCCTGCCGGGCTTCGAGCAGACGTTCAAGAAGCTGGTGGAGAACATCGAGGCCTTCGACGTCTCGAAGGTGCGCTACGAGGACGTGCAGCGCTCCGCCGTGATGGCGGCGCCCGCGGCGGGCTAGCCGATGCCCCGGCCGGGCCGGCTCGCCGACGCCGAGGTCACGCAGCGTCTCGCCGCCCTGCCCGGCTGGTCGGTGCAGGCGGGCAAGCTCCACCGCGAGCTGACCTTCGCCGACTTCACCCAGGCCTTCGCGTTCATGAGCGACGTGGCGCGGGAGGCGGACGCGCTCGATCACCATCCGGAGTGGTTCAATGTGTACAACCGCGTGGTGATCGATCTCACCACTCACGACGCGGGCGGCATCACTGCCCTCGACTTCGACCTGGCGCGCCGCGCGGAGGAGCACGCGGCCCGCCGCGCGCGGGCCACCTCGTGAGCGGCGAGGTCGCCATCGTCACCGGCGGCACCGGGGCACTCGGCCAGGCGATCAGCGCCACCCTGCTGCAGGGCGGCGTCACCGTCGCGATTCCCTACGCGGTGCCCGCGGAGCGCGCCGCGCTCGAGGGCCGCCTGACCGCCGAGCAGCGGGCGCGCGTGCACGCCCTGCCCGCCGACGTCACCGACGAGACCGCGGTCGCCAAGTTCGTGCAGACGGTGCGCGAGCGGTACGGGCGCGTGGACGCGCTGGTCAACGTGGTGGGCGGCTTCGCGGGGGGCGACCTGGTGTCCACTCCGCTGGCGGAGTGGGAGCGGATGATGAAGCTCAACCTCACGTCGGTGGTCATCGCCTGCCGCGCGGTGCTGCCCGGCATGATCGCGGCCCGCTCGGGGCGCATCGTCAACATCGCGTCGCGCGCGGTGGTGCCTCCCCAGGGCGGCTTCATCGCCTATACCGTCTCCAAGGCGTCGGTGATCACGCTGACCCAGGCCCTGGCCCAGGAGGTGAAGCCGCACCGGGTGACCGTCAACACGGTGCTGCCGAGCACGATGGATACGGAGGCCAACCGTCGCGCGATGCCCGACGCCGACCGCTCGGGCTGGGTCAGCACCCAGGACGTCGCGAACGTGGTGGCCTATCTGCTGTCGGACCGGGCCGCCGCGATCTCCGGCGCGGCCATCCCGGTCTGACGACTCGCGGGCATGGAGCGCTTCGATCTGGTGGTCATCGGAGCCGGCGCCGCCGGGATCACCGCGGCGAAGACGGCGGCCGACCTGGGCGCCCGGGTGGCCATCGCCGAGCGCGGGCCGCTCGGCGGCCTCTGCATCAACCGCGGGTGCATCCCCAAGAAGGCGCTCGTGACCGCGGGCCGCCTGCACCGCGTGGTGCGCGAGTCGGCCGGCTTCGCCACGCGGCCGGGCCGCGCCGCGCTCGACTGGGAGGCGGTGATCCAGCGCCAGAACGAGGTGGTGGACTCCCTCCGTCCCACCGCAGCCGATCTGGAGAAGCGGGGCATCCGCGTCTCGATCGGCGTGGCGCACTTCACGGATCCCCACATCGTGGAGGTCAACGGCGTTCCGCACGCCGCCGAGCGGTTCATCATCGCGGCGGGTTCAGAGCCGGAGATCCCGGAGGTGCCCGGCCGCGATCTGCTCATCACGTCGGACCAGCTCCTGTTCCTGCCCGCGTTCCCGTCCTCGCTGACCTTCATCGGCGCCGGGCCGGTGGCGCTCGAGCTCGCCTCCGCCTTCTGCGACTTCGGATCCAAGGTCACGGTGCTGGCGCGCGACGCGGAGATCCTGCCCGGAGTCGATCCCGACGTCGCGCGCTACCTGCGGAAGATCCTGGAAGGGCGCGGAGTCACCTTCCGGCTGCAGACCGCGGTGAGCCGCCTCGCGCGGAGCGGGGACCTGGTGGCCATCGAGTTCGACAGCGCGGGCATGGCCAACACCATGACGAGCCGCCACGTGTGCGCGGCGATCGGCCGGCGCTTCCGTCCCCACGCGGTCGGGGCCTCGCGCATCGGCGTCGAGGTGGGCCGGCTCGGACTGCGCACGAGCCCGTACCTGGCCACCTCGATCCCGCACATCTATGCGGCCGGCGATGCGGCGGGCAACCGCCAGCTCACGCCGGTGGCCGCCCACGAGGGACGGATCGCCGCGGTCAACGCGCTGCGGGGTGACATCGAGCGGGCCGACGAGACGGTGATCCCGCAGGTGATCTTCACCACGCCCGAGGTGGGGCTGGTCGGCCTGGCGTACGGCGAGGCTCCCGCGCACGGCGTCGTGCCCGCGGTGGCGCGCATGGACGCGCGCGGGAGCAGCAACAGCGTCGCCACCGGCGAGGAGGGCGGCTACTTCAAGCTGGTCCTCGATCAGGATACCCAGCGGCTCGTGGGAGCCCAGATGGTCTCGCCCGCCGCCGCCGAGCTGATCCAGCTCTGCGCGCTCGCGGTGCGGGCACGGGTGCCCGCCTCGATGGTCGCGTCGCAGCTCTCGGTGCATCCGAGCCACGGCGAGCGGCTGGTCCGGACCTTCGGTCCGGAGCTCCCCTCGGCCACCGCGGCGCCGGAGGGAACGGGCCCGGCCGAGTCGCACCCATGATCTCACCGGCGCGGGGCGCCGCCGCGCTCGGGCTCCTCGCGGTGCTGCTGGCCGGCTGCGCCGGCTCCCGCTCCGCCGGCTCCTCGGCCGGGGACGCGGCCACCGCCGACCTGCCCCCGCCCAGCCGTCAGACCCTCCGCAACGGGATGCGCCTCATCGTGCAGGAGCATCGCGCCGCCGACATCGCCGCCATCTATCTCTTCGTGGGCACCGGCTCGCGCTACGAGGCGCCCGACCAGCTCGGCTACGCGCACTTCCAGGAGCACATGCTCTTCAAGGGCACCGACCGGTTCGGCCCCGGCTACATCGACCGCGCGATCGAAGGCGTGGGCGGCCGCTCGAATGCGGTGACCTCGTTCGACTACACCACGTTCTACTTCGTGGTGCCCGCCGAGGCGACCGGACGCGGCATCGAGCTGCTCGCGGACATGGCGTTCCGCTCCACCTTCGCGCCGGACGAGGTGGCCCGCGAGCGCGAGGTCATCTTCGAGGAGGCGCGGATCGAGCAGGACCACGCGCGCACCGCGATCGTGCGCCAGCTCTATGCCCTGGTCTTCGCGGGCCATCCCTACGGGCGGCCGGTGCTGGGCACGCGCGAGACGATGAACGCGGCCACCCAGGCGCGGCTGCGCGCCTTCAACCGCCGCTGGTACGTGCCGGACAACATGACTCTCGTGGTGGCCGGCCCGGTCGACGGGGTGACGGTGCGGGCCGCCGCCGAGCGCGCGTTCGGGCGCCAGCCCGCGACCGGTTACAAGAGCCCGCCGGTGGTGGCGCCGCGGCCCCTCGCCCAGACGGTGCGCCGCACCGTGGAGCGCGACGAGCAACAGGCGCATCTGGCGCTCGGCTGGCAGGCCCCGCGCTCCGACGATCCGGCCGGCGACGCGGTGGATCTGCTCTCCACCATCCTCGCCGGGACCGAGAGCTCGCGCCTGGCCCGCCGGCTGCGCGACCAGGAGCGGCTCGTCTCGAGCGTGACCATGAGCTATTCCGCGCTCGTGGAGGGCGGCATCGTCAGCCTGCGCGCCGATCTCGAGGCCAGGGATCTGCCGCGCGCGGAGGCGATCATCCTGGAAGAGATCGCGCGGATCCAGGAGACCGGCCCGACCGAGGAGGAGCGGCGCCTGGCTCTCACCAAGTTCGAGGCCCAGCACGCCTTCGACACCGAGACCTCCGAGGGCCTGGCCTACGCGTACGGCCTGGCCGAGACCACCTGGAACCTCGACGCCGAGCTGCGCTACGTGGAGCGCCTGCGCCGCGTCAGCCGCGAGCAGATCCGGGACGCGGCCCGGCGCTATCTCTCCCGCAGCGGCTATGCCCACCTGGCCTTCGTGCCGAAGGCGGCGCGCTGATGCGCCCCCGCGCCGTCGTCGTGGCCGCCGCGCTGCTGCTGGCCGGTCTCGGCGTCGCCTCCGCGGCCGCGCAGGGGCCGGCGGTCGTTCGCACGCGCCTGCCCAACGGCCTCACCGTGCTGGTCCGCGACAATCCCATCGCGCCGGTGGTGGGGATCTCGCTGATGGTGAAGATGGGCACGCGCTGGGAGACCACGGACAACGCGGGCATCTCGAACCTGGTGCAGCTCATGGCGGTGCGCGGGACCCCCACGCGCGACGGCACCCAGATCGTCGAGGCGGCCGACGCGATGGGCGGCAGCATCGAGGCGACCGGCGACGTGGACTTCTCGGAGATCGCGGGCACCGCGCTGTCGCGGCACTGGATCGAGCTGCTGGAGCTGGTCGCCGACATCGCGCTGCGGCCCAGCATGCCCGACGGCGTCCTCGGGTCGGTGCGCGACTTCCTGCTGCGGCAGGTGCGCAATCGCGGCGAGAAGCCCTACGACGTGGGGCTGGACACGTTGACCGCGCGCACGTTCGGCCGCCATCCGTACGCGTGGGATCCCATCGGGCTCAAGGAGAGCCTCGCGCGCATCGACCGTGAGGCGCTGCTCGCCCACTACAAGCGTCACTACGTGCCGGGCGGGATGGTGCTCGCGGTGAGCGGCCGCGTGCGGACCGCCGAGGTCGTCGCGCAGGCCACCCGCCTCTTCGGGCCGGCGCCCGCGGGCCGGTTGCCGGTCGCTTCGCCGCCTCCGCCGCCGGCCCCCGCGCCGTGGCGCGAGGTGCGGATCGTGCCCGGCGCGCAGGCCCAGATCCTGATGGGCACGCTGGCGCCGCCGCTGACCGATCCGGACTACGCCGCGGTGCAGGTGCTCGGCGCCGTGCTCGGCGGCGGCATGGCCGGCCGCTTCTTCTCCGAGCTACGGGACAAGGCGGGCCTGGCCTACACCACCGGCACGCAGTATCCGACGCGCGTGGACAACAGCTACTTTCTGGTGCGCCTCGGCACCGCGCCGGAGAACGTGAACCGCGCGGAGACCGCGCTGCGGCAGCAGCTCGAGCGGGTGCGACGGGAGCCGGTCGGCGAGGACGAATTGCGAGTGGCCAAGGCCTACCTGCTGGGCAATCTCGCGATGGATCGCCGGACGAATGCCCGGCAAGCGTGGTATCTCGCGGCCTACGAGGAAGACGACGTCGGCCACGAGTTCCTCGGCCGCTACGTCGACGCGGTGCGGGCGGTCACCGCGGCCGACGTGCAACGGGTAGCGCAGCGCTATCTGGCGGTGATCAGGACCGTCGTCGTCCAGCCCGCCCCGCCCTGACGCCGGCGGCCCTCAGCGCTGCCGGGTCAGCTCGACGCGGACCGGCGAGCCGGTGTAGAGGAAGTTCCCGACCAGGCGATCGCCCTCGAGCACGAAGATCGCCGCGAACGGCCGCCGCGTCTCCGCGTTGTTCACCCACATCTCGGTCTCCGAGACCGAGATCTGGACCGGGACGCCCATCGAGGAGCCCTCGCGCAACGCCAGCGGCACGCCCTCCGCGACCTGCGCGTCGCTCATGGAGAGCCGGCCTTCGCCGGTAGCGCCGCCGTTCAGCTGGAAGGTGCCGGTGGCGATGCCGCTGCGGGGGACCCGCTGCAGGCCGTAGCCGGTCCACGTGCCTTCCCAGGTGCCGCTCACGTTGGCGAGCTGCGCGTCGGACGGCATGTTGCGGCCCCACCAGCCTTCGCGCTTGGCCGTCTGCACCAGCTCGGGCGTGACACGCGGGGCGCCACCCACCATGTTGGTGACCGAGAATGCCATGTGGTTCCCGTTGGCGTAGTGCGTCGGATGCGCGCGCCAGGTGGTCCACTCGCGCTCGGTGGCGCACCCCGTGGTCAACAGCGCGAGCGCAATGCCCATCGGCAGCCAGCTTCCCTTCCCCATGATCGTCCCCTCCGCCGGTATGTCGATCGCGAGAAACGTCCGCGGAATCACAGTCTTGCACATCGAGAATTAATCGCCCAAGCCAAATTGCCGGGGCCGGGGATCAGGCCCTCGGCGGGGCGGTCTCGGGCTCGAGCAGCTGCGGGAAGGTGCGGATGATGCGGTGCGGGGGCACCTCGCACGTCTCGGGCAGGCCAAGACCGGGACCGTCGACCCAGACCCCGCGCAGCCCCAGCCGCTGGGGCGCCGCGACGTCCCATTCCAGGTTATCGCCGACCATCCACGCCTCCTCGGGCTTGATCCGCAGCCGGGAGAGCGCATAGCGGTAGACGACCGACTCGGGCTTGCCCACCCCCATCTCGCCCTCGATCACGATGACATCGAAGAACCGCTCCAGGTCGTGCTCGGCGATCTTCCGACGCTGGTGCTTGGTGTCGCCGTTGGTGACCAGCGCCATCGGCACTCCGCGGGCGCGCAGCGCCTCGAGGGCGGCGGTGACCCCCGGGAACAGCGTCATGCGCTCCCAGCGGCGCTCCGCGAAGTCCTCGGCGATCGCCGCGGCCAGCGTGTCGTCGCCGCGGCCCACCGAGGTCAGCGCGTGGGCGGTGATGCGAGTCCACGCGCGCAGCATGTCGATGCGCTCGACGCGGTGGCGGCCCGGGTCGCTCCAGAACCAGCGGCGCGTCTCCACGATGGCCTTCACCAGCCCGGCCGGGTCGATGCCGACCGGACCGGCGTGGGCCTCGCAGGCGTGATGCCAGCATTCGTCCACGCCGCCGGTGTAGTTGAGCAGCGTGTCGTCGAGGTCGACGAGCAGCGCCTTCACGACGTGGCCTCCGCGGCCCGGGCCGGCGCCGTCGCCACCGCGAACGGGGCGAGCTCGGGCCGGCAGACCGCCCGGAAGTTGCACCAGCGGCAGATTCGCAGGTCCTCCGTCTTCTCGAAGCCGGACTCCTCCGCGAGATTGCGCTCCGGATCCTTGAGGTAGGCCTTCATCGAGCGGACGGACAGCCGGATGTGCTCGCGCACCCGGTCGAGGCTCGCCTCGTCCCACGGATGCGGGGTGACCTTGCCTTCGCGCAGGTTGACCTCGAGGAGATCCACGCGGCTCAGATCCACCCCGAGCACCTCGAGCGCGTAGAGGGCGTAGCCACCCAGCTGGAGCGAGGCGCCCTCGCCGCCGCCGCCCGTCTTCCAGTCGAGCAGCTGCAGGCGGTCGGCCTGGCTCCAGTACCCGAAGTCGGGCGCGGTGAAGATGCGCGTGCCCTCGAAGGGGAAGGAGCCGATGTCCTCGATGAAGATCCATCGCTCGGTCGGGGTGCGCTTGATGTCGGTCAGCACGGCCAGCCGATGGAAGTTCCGCAGGCAGCGCACCACGTGATCGCGCAGGGCCTGCCACTCGCTGTCGCGGATGGGCACCGCGTACTCGTGCTCGAACAGCGACGGCCGCTTCGGCCTCTCGCGGTAGACGCCGTCGCGCGAGCCCTTCCACTCCGCGCGCATCTGGCGCACGGTGTCCTCGATCAGGGCGGCCTCGCTGAGTCCGTGGCCGTCGCGCAGGGCCAGCAGCACGCGCTCGACCGCCTCGTGCACGAGGCGGCCGGCCCACATCTGACGGGTGGCGAGCTGCTTCAGGACGTAGAGACGGCGGACCAGCGGGTCGCTGTCGGCGTCCCAGCCGCCCCAGGCGCCGTAGTACTGGTAGTAGTAGCGCCGGCGGCACTCCTGGAAGGCGTTGTCGCGCGTCCGCGACCAGGAGAACTCGTTGGCGAGATCGGCCACGGCCCCAGCATAGCATTTGCCAGCCGGACATCGGTTCATGCACACTTCGCCCACGCGCTTGCCCCGTGCACAGGAGGAACGCCATGAAGACCCTCGTGTCGGCGCTGCTGGTCATCGGCCTCGTCACCGCCACCACGACCCCGCTCCCGGCCCAGGACCGGGAGCGGCTCGGGACCGTGCGGTTCAGGACGTCCTGCGCGGCGGCCGTCCAGCCGCGGTTCGATCGTGCGGTGGCCCTGCTGCACTCGTTCGCGCTGGACGCCTCGGTAGCCGCGTTCACCGAGGTGGCCACCGCCGATCCGGCCTGCGGCATGGCCTGGTGGGGCGTGGCGATGTCGTGGCTGGGCAACCCGCTGGCCGGGCCGCCCAACGCCCGCGGCCTCAAGGAGGGCGGGGCCGCGGTGGAGAAGGCGAAGGCGGCGGGGGCCAAGACCGATCGGGAGCGCGACTACATCGCGGCCATCGAGATCTTCTACAAGGATGCCGATCGCGTGGACCATCGCACCCGGGCGCTGGCCTACGAGCGGGCGATGGAGCAGATCGCGGCGAAGTATCCCGCCGATCGCGAGGCGGCGGTGTTCTACGCGCTCGCGCTCAACATCACCCTCGATCCCAACGACAAGACCTACGCCAACCAGCTGAAGGCGGCGGCCATCCTCGAGAAGGCGTTCGCGAAGGAGCCCGATCATCCGGGGATCGCTCACTACCTGATCCACAGCTACGACTTCCCGCCGATCGCGGCCAAGGGCCTGCCCGCCGCGAAGCGGTACGCGGGCATCGCCCCGTCGGCGCCGCACGCCCTGCACATGCCCTCGCACATCTTCACGCGGGTGGGGAGCTGGCAGGAGTCGATCGAGACCAACCGCGCCTCCGCGAAGGCGGCCGCGGACACGCTGGCCGCCGGCGGATCGCAGACCGGCCTGCGGTCGTACGAGGGCCTGCACGCCTACGACTACATGATGTACGGCTACATGCAGCTCGCCCGGGACCGCGAGGCGCGAGCGCTCGTGGAGGAGGTCACCGCGACCCGGAAGCTCAACGTCGACCACTTCGCGGGCGCCTTCGCCCTCGCGGCCATCCCCGCGCGCTACGCGCTCGAGCGCAGCCAGTGGGCCGAGGCGGCGGCGTTGTCGCCCACCCCGGCCGACCTGGCCTGGAACCGATTCCCCCAGGCCGAGTCGATCGTCTGGTTCGCGCGCGGCCTCGGGGCCGCTCGCAGCGGCGACCCCGCGCGGGCCCGGCAGGACCTCGCGCGCATCGAGGCGCTGCGCGATTCGCTCACCGCAGCGAAGAGCCTCTACTGGGCGCACCAGAGCGAGGTGCAGCGGCTCGCGGTGGTCGCCTGGATCACCCGGGCCGAGGGCCGCAACGACGAAGCGCTGTCGCTCATGCGCGCGGCGGCGGACGCCGAGGACGCCACCGAGAAGCATCCGGTGACGCCGGGCCCGGTCAAGCCGGCCCGCGAGCTGCTCGGGGAGATGCTGCTCGAGACCGGGCAGCCGGCGGCGGCCCTCAAGGAGTTCGAGGCCTCGCAGCGGGTCGAGCCGAACCGCTTCCAGGGCCTCTACGGCGCGGCGCGCGCCGCGGAGCTGGCCGGGGACGGCGGCAAGGCTCGCGCGTACTATTTACTGCTGGTGGCCCTCGGCAAGACCGCCGACGGCGACCGGCCCGAGCTGAGGGCCGCGAAGCGCTTCGGGTCGGGCCAGTAGCCGCGGCACCCGGCGCTGGGAAACCGGCGCCGGCGGCCAGCAGTTTCGGAACGGAGGTTCGTCCGCGTCATTCTCCGGTTCATGGTGACCACATCGGCGACTACTGCTGCAGGCTCGGCGGGGTGCGGGTGTACGCCAGCGGCGATACCGACCTCTTCGGCGACATGAAGATGATCGGCGAGCGCTACCGGCCGCAGCTGGGCTTCTTCTGCGTCGGCGACGGGCCGTACACGATGGGCCCCCAGGACGCGGCCCGCGCCTGTCACATGATGGGCGTCTCGCACGCGGTGCCGGTGCACTACGCCCACAAGGCGCAGGTGATGGGCGTGCAGGCCGGCGAGGAGTTCCGCCGAGCGGTGTCGACCATCGCGCCGAGCGTGAAGGTGCACGTCATGAAGCCGGGCGACAGCATCCAGGTCACCGCCTGATCCGACCTCGCGCGCGGGGCCGGGAGCGCGGCGGCGTCGGCTGACGCGCCGCGCTCTTGCCCCTCCGCGGCCCGGCGTGCTAGGCTCCCCGCACTTTCGTAGCGCTTCTCACCACGCTGGGCCGGGGAGAGTCCAATGCCGTTCGTGAACATCCGCATCTACGAGGGATGGGGCAAGGATCGGCTGGACGAGATCGCCCAGCGCGTGACCGCCGCGATCAGCGACGTGACCCAGCTGCCCAAGGAGGCGGTCTGGGTGGTGTTCGAGGAGGTGGATCCTCCCGACTGGTACGTCGGCGGCAAGCCCGGCGAGCGCATGGCGAAGAAGTGAGCGCGCCAGCAAAGGCCGCCAACCGCATGAACAGTGTGGTGGGGGGGCTTGGGGGAGGAGCGACGCCGCTCCCCCCCAATTAGAACAAACAATGCCTGACAGCACGCTCACGGCCCGCGACCCCCGGTTCTCCCAGGTCGTCGGGACAGCCGTCACGTTCGAGCCGATCGCCACCGGTTGCTTGTTCACCGAAGGGCCGCTCTGGCATCCGACCGGCCAGTACTTGCTCTGGAGCGACATGCCGGGCGACCACCTGCGCCGGTGGTCCGCGACGGATGGCGTCACGACGTTCCGGAAGCCGTGCAACAAATCCAACGGCCTGACGTGGGACCGCCAGGGCCGCCTGCTGGCCTGCGAGCACGCCTCGAGTCAGGTCTCGCGGACCGAGCCGGACGGCCGGATCACCCCGCTGGCCACGCACTTCCAAGGCAAGCAGCTGAACAGCCCGAACGACATCGTGTGCGCCGCCGATGGCGGCATCTACTTCAGCGATCCGCCTTACGGCCGCGCCGAGTTCTACGGCGTGAAGCGGCCTCAAGAGCTGCCATTCCAGGGCGTGTTCCGCGTCGGGCCCGATCCGAAGAGCCCGGTGCTCCTGGTGGACGACTTCGATCGGCCCAACGGCCTCTGCTTCTCGCGGGACGGCCGGCAGCTCTTCGTCAACGACACCGCCCGCAAGCACATCCGCCTGTTCGACGTCAAAGGGGACGGCACGCTCTCCGGCGGGCGCGTGTGGGCCGAGACGGTGGGCGAGGGCAAGGGCGCGCCCGACGGCATGAAGATCGACTCGCAGGGCAACGTGTACTGCTGCGGGCCCGGCGGGATCCACGTCTTCAGTCCGCAGGCGGAGTGCCTGGGCGTCATCCACACGCCCGAGCCGGCGGCGAACTTCGCGTGGGGCGACTCCGACCACCGGAGCCTCTTCATCACCGCCTCGACGTCGGTGTTCCGGATCCGGACCGCAACGCCCGGCCTGCCTGCCCGGTGAGGATCGGCCCGGTGTCTCCCGTCACCTGCAATCTTCCCGTCGCCAAAGGAGGCTCGGCATGATGCTGCGCGTACTCACGATGCTGCTGGCGGTGGCCCTGGCGGTCCCGATGGCCGCCGAGGCCCAGAAGCCGATCAAGGTCGGCGTGCCCCTGCCCCTGTCGGGCCCGCCCGCGCTCTTCGGAGAGCCCGCGTCCAAGGGGGCCATGATGTACGTCGAGGAGATCAACGCCAAGGGCGGCGTGCTCGGCCGCAAGATCGAGCTGGTCGTGCGCGACTCCAAGGCGGACGCCAACGAGGCGGTGCGCGTCGCCCGCGAGATGATCCTGAAGGACAACGTCGACTTCCTGATGGGCACGCTGACCTCCGCGGAAGGGCCGGCGGTCTCGGTGGTGGCCAAGGAGAACAAGGTCGTCTTCATCGCGCCGATCCCGAAGACCGACCAGCTCACCGCCGCCGACAAGCTGCATCCCTACGTCTTCCGGATCGCGGCCAACACCACCATGGAGGGCCGCAGCGCGGCCGAGATCGTGGCCAAGTGGCCGGTCACCAGGATCGCCACCATCGCCTTCGACTACGCCTACGGGCAGGACGTGACGAAGGCGTTCGTCGACCACATCAAGAAGATCAAGCCGAGCGTGCAGATCGTCGACCAGCAGTGGCCCAAGCTCGGCGAGCAGGACTACAACCCGTTCATCAACGCGCAGATGGCCAAGAAGCCCGAGGCCATCGTGTCGTCGATCTGGGGCGGCTTCTTCGTCACCTACTCCAAGCAGGGCAAGGCCCTCGGCATGTTCGACGCGGTGAAGTACAACTTCCTCGGGCTCGGCGAGGCGGGCACCCCGGAGACCACCAAGTCGATGGGCGCCGACTACCCGGTCGGCATCTGGGCCAACACCTACGACGCCTTCTACTGGGGAGAGACCGCGGCGCACCGCGAGTACACCGAGAAGCTCTCCAAGTACCTGAAGGACGAATACCCGTCCTCGTGGGCGATCCAGGGCTACACCGGCATGCAGTTCCTCGCGGAGGCCATCAAGAAGGCGGGCAGCACCGACTCGGACAAGGTGTCGAAGGCGCTGCTGGGCCTCACCATCGACAC